>JAPOOT010000155.1 GCA_026713285.1 Gemmatimonadota bacterium
CCATCGTGATCCAGCGGAACAGGTGGTCGTCCTCGGGAAACAGTTCGAGGACGGCCTGGTCCGTCCGGTAGATGTCCTCGGGATCCCCCGAGAGGGCGACCCAGCGGAAGGGACCCTTGCCCTCGCAGAACAGGGGCCGGATGTAGGCCGGAACGAAACCGGGATAGTCGAAGGCCTCCTTCAGCCCGTTGTCGTATGCGCGTTGCCGGAGGTTGTTGCCGTAGTCGAAAACCACGGTCCCCCGCTTCTGCCATTCGAGCAGGGTCCGTACGTGCACGGTCATGGATGCGATCGAGCGTTCCTGGTATGCGTCCGGATCGCGGCCGCGCAGTATTGCCGCCTCGGCAGGCGACAGACCCTCGGGAATGTAACCGTATAGCGGATCGTGGGCCGCGGTCTGATCCGTGACCACGTCGGGCGCCAATCCCCGGTCCAGCAGTTCGGGAAGTACCTCCGCGGCGTTACCGATCAGGGCGATCGACCGGGCTTCGCCCACGGCCAGCGCCTCGTCCACCCAGTTCAACGCGAGGTCGAGATGCTCCGCAACTCGATCCACCTGGCGCAGTTCGAGACGCCGCCGCGCCCGCCGGGGATCCACCTCCACCAGCAGGCCCACGCCGCCGTTCATGGTGATGGCCAGCGCCTGGGCGCCGCCCATCTCTCCCAGGCCGGCCGTGACTACGAGCTTTCCCGCCAGGCTGCCCCATCCGTGCTTGCGGGCCAGCGCGCCGAAGGTCTCGTAGGTGCCCTGCAGGATGCCCTGCGTTCCGATGTATATCCAGCTTCCGGCCGTCATCTGGCCGTACATGATCAGGCCTTCGCGCTCCCAGGAATCGAAGTGCTCCTGCGTGGCCCAGGCCGGCACCATGTTGGCGTTTGCGATCAGGACGCGCGGCGCGTCCGCATGGGTTCGAAAAACCGCCACGGGCTTGCCCGACTGCACCATGAGGGTTTCGTCGGGTTCCAGGTCGCGCAGGGCGCGCAGTATGGCGTCGAAGGCTTCCCAGTTCCGGGCGGCCTTTCCCCTGCCGCCATAAACGACAAGGTTGTCCGGATCGAAAGCGACCAGGGGGTCCAGGTTGTTCTGGATCATGCGGTAGGCCGCTTCGATGAGCCAGTTCTTGCAACTCAGCTTCGTCCCCGTGGGGGCTTTCACGTTTCGTTTCAAACCGGAACTTACGCGTTCCTTTCACGATTTTTCCACTCTTCGTGGGCTAAACCGGAACTTACGCGTTCCTTTCACGGTTCTTCCACTCTTCGTAGATGAAATCGGGGCTGGTGATCATGTCGAAATGAGACCGCTCCCAGGTCCTGATTTCCCTCGCTTTTCTCAGCGTGTCTTCCGCGATGTCGAGGGGGATCTTCACCACGCCGTCGACGTCGGCGAGCAACAGGTCGCCGGTCTGAACCAGCAACTGGCCGGCGACGAGGGGACGGCCGACGGCCCGCACGTTGAAGGGACCGTGTCCCGAGACCGTGCCGAGGCCCCATATGGGCAGTCCCGCCGCCCGGATTCCCTCGAGATCGCGGACGCAGCCTTCGACCACGGCGCCCACCACGCCGAGTTTTCTGTGGATATGCGCCATGCCGTCCCCGAAAAGGGCGGCACGCTTGGGGCGGGTGTCGACGTCCTTCATCACCGCGATCTTGGGACCCGGTGTCTCGTTGAGCACGTCGTAGTAGTCGGACCAGCTCATGTTGGGGGGAGTGGGGTCCAGCGGCGTGACCTCGGAAGTCACGGCATACCCGACCACGGCGCCGAATTCGGGCGTCAGGTATTGAATCTCCGGTCCGGTGTAATCGTCATTGGAAACGCCCTGTACTTTTTCCACGGCGTTGTATACCGTGGCCGAGTCGAATTCGGCCAGTCCGGTCAATACGGCGTCGTCCACGCGGGTCATTCAGGTAACTCCTTGTTTAATTGAAGAAAGAGCGGATATCCGACGTATATAAAACCGTCGCTGAGGGGAAGGTGAATCGAGCGCAGTGCCTCGTAGGCTATAATCGATACGGGATGATCAAAAATCAAGAGAATTACGGAACTTACACCGCGTAATCAACGGCCACCCGCGTCAACAATTTGACCTGGTCCTCTCACTAAGTCGAATGAATCAATCGTACGACGTAAACTCGTTGACACAGGCACGTACATGTGTCATTATATCCTGGCAAAGCCAACTTCAATGGCGTGTCAGAACACGAACCGTATTCAGGAGGTTTATATGCATCGCATCACCCGTTTATTCAGCATAATTGCGCTTTCCGCGGCTTTCATGGCCACGGGCAGCGGCGCCGTCGACGCTCAGACGACCATGCCTTCGGACGAAGACAGTGCGGACATGGGCCGTGGCATGGTGGAATTATCGTTGATGGGCGGCAAGGTGTCCATCGACTACGGCCGTCCGGAAATGAAGGGCCGGGATATGCTGGCCATGGCGCCTGATGGATTCGTCTGGCGCTTCGGCAGCAATAAATCCACCACCTTCACGACGGAAGCCGATCTCATGTTCGGCGACCAGTCGCTGGCCAAGGGTTCCTACAGCGCGTGGATCAAGCACGTGGAAGGGGATTCCTGGTCGCTCATCTTCAACAGCGAAGTGGGGATCTGGGGCGCGCCCGGGGCAAGCCGGGAGAACGACGTGCTGGAAGTACCGCTGACCTACAGCACGGGCGAAGAATCGGTGGAACGCTTCACCGTGGAACTCAAGGATTCGGACGGGAAGGGCAAACTGTCCGCCTCGTGGGGAACTCACCGCCTGATGGGCAGTTTCTCCGCCAAGTAGATTCCTCGGCAATCGCGCGATGAAATCATCGAAGGGACAGGGGTGCGTTACTCCTGTCCCTTTTCTTTACCAGTTTTCAGGATTCAAGCCGACGCGGATACCCGCTTCCTCGATCTGCCGCCAGGTGGTGTCGTCGATGCTGATCCCCGTCCGGCGCCGCTCCTCCGCCAGTCTGAACTCAGGTTCTCCCGGAACGAGAATCTCTTCGAATCCCGGCGCGGTCCGGCTGGATTTCACGTGCCGGATCAATCCCTCGACCTCCTGGTAGTACCAGTCCAGGTCCGAGAAGAACGAAATATCGAAGACGGTGAAGAGCACGCCGTTGCTTTCCACGATCTGTTCGCCCTGCGCGCATCCCTGCCCGCTCAGCGCACCGCCGAGGACCTCCACCATCAAACCCAGGCTGTATCCCTTGTGGGCAACGATTCCGCCCATGGGCAGGATGGCGCCGTTGGGAGGCGGTCCCTTGATGACCGTGGGGTCCGTGGTGGAGTTGCCTTCGTGGTCGATCAACCACCCTTCCGGAACCCGCACCCCCTTGTTCGCTGCGACCCGGACCTTGCCCTCGGCGACCACGGAGGTAGTCAGGTCCACCATGATGGGATCGGCGTCTAGACGGGGCGCCGAAAAGGCGATGGGATTGGTGCTGATTCGTCCGTCGATACCGCCAAAAGGAGGAATCTGGCGTCCGAACCGGCCCGCGTTGACGAAGGCCAGCCCGATCAGACCTTCCCGGGCCGCCATGAGGGGATAGGCGCCTACGCGGCCGACGTGGCTCGTACGCCGGAGCGTGACCGTGGCCGTGCCGTGCTCCCGTGCTTTCTTCATGGCGAGCCGCATGGCGACGGTGCCGCCAACCTGGCCGAGGGCGCCGCCGTTGTCCACCAGGGCCGTGCAGGGACTTTCTCTCACGATGCCCACGTCGGCCCGGGCCTTGAATCGTCCCTCGTCCATGATGGCCTTGACGTACTCCGGTATTCGAATGGCGCCGTGGGAATCATGGCCAAAGAGATTGGAGTCCACCAGGTGGTCCACCACGCTGCGGGCATCGTCTGCGGTACAGCCGGCCGCTTCCAGCACCTCGCAACCGATGCGATGGAGTTTATCGGGGGAAATTACGGGCATTGTATTCGTTATTCCTTTCCAGGTCTTGCGTGTGTACCGACTCTTCAACCGCGTGTTCTGCGATCCGCGGGCGAATGAAACCGGTCGATTCAGGTTCTGAATTTCTCCAGTTTCTGCTGTAATCCCGGCCGTTCGAGCACCGCCCTGTTCACCACGTAGGGCGGCTCTTCCCCCCTGGAGACGGCCAGGGCCGCTTTGACGCAGTCGTGGCCGATATCACGAAACAGTTCGTGGGTCCAGCACGACGCGTGGGGCGCCAGGATGACATTCGGGAGCGTGAGCAGCTCATCTTCGGGATCGGGCGGCTCCCGTTCGAAGACATCGATGGCCGCGCCCTTGATCCAGCCCTCCCGCAGCGCCCGGGTCAGCGCTTCCTGGTCGACGATCGCGCCACGGGCCGTGTTGACCAGGAAGGCGTCCTCCCTCATGAGGCGCAGCTCCCGCGCGCCGATCAGGTGCCGGGTGTGTTCGTTCAAAGGACAGTGGATGGTCACAAACGTGCTGCGCCGCAACAGGGTCTCGCGGTCCACCAGCACAACGCCC
>JAPOOT010000279.1 GCA_026713285.1 Gemmatimonadota bacterium
CTCAGCGAGCCACCATAGGAGAAGGATTCCGTGACGATCGTGTCTCCCGGAGACGCAAAGGCATCCGTGATCAACTGCAGCGCCTGCATCGATCCGGAGGTCAAGACGATCTCCTCCAGGGGCACCGCCCGTCCCGCGCCGAGCTCGAATCGCTCTGAAGCGATGGCTCTCAACGGTTCGTATCCCCGGCCGTCCGGGTAGTTTACCAGTTCCGATCCGCGGGTCGAAATGACCTTTGCCGCGGCCTCGGCCAGCCCATCTGACGGGAAGGACAGGGGGTCGGGCCGTCCGGCGCCGAGATTGATCTCACGCATCGATTTGCTCCTGTAGGCGGCGAGTTACGTCCATTTTTTCGGATTCCTCGGAATGGGTGTTCTGGAAAGTGAGTCAAGGAATGTAGAGCGGCCTTCCCATGCCTGTCAACCGCTTATGCACGGATTCGGGGGCGTATTCAACCGGACTCGGGAGCGCCTTCAACCGTATTCGAGGCGTATTCAACCGCTTATACGTGCGCTGGAAGGAGCTAAGGGGCGCCGTTGACAGGATGCTTGACCCTTCCTACATTGGTCCTACCGGTCCGCCAGTCCATCCGGTCGGCCTGGTCAGACTGGGCGTCCCGGACGTCTGATCCGTCTAAGCCGTCCGGATCCTGTAGCCAATTCTTCCCACCATATCGCCCATGATCTCACGCCGATTCATCCCCCTGCTCGCCACAATTGTTACGTGCGCGTCGTTACAGACCGTTGCGCCCGTCACCCATGCTCAGGACCAGCCACCGGGTCAGCCGCAATCCAAGCGCCCGATTCGTGTCGAAGTCCCGCTTTTCGAGGGCGGCCAGGGGCTGGAGTTCTTCATCGAGTGCGCCCGGACCTATGAACAGGAGCATGAGGGGGTAGTGATCGACCTGTACGGCGATCCCCGCATTCACGACAAGGTGCGGGTGCGCATCCTGGAACGCTCCTTTCCCGAGGTCACCAATGCCCGCCTGAACTACTGGGCGCTCATCCGCAACGGCGACCTGCTGCCCCTGGACGAGTTTCTCGACCTGCCCAACTGGGAGGGAGACCGCACCTGGCGCGAATCTTTCCTGCCCGGTACCCTGACCCAGTACACGCACGAGGGTAAGACCTATGGCGTTCCCCTGATGGCGTCGGCCTACGCGGTGTGGTACAACAAGAGCCTCTTCGAAGAACACGGCTGGCAACCGGCGACCACCTGGGAAGAGTTCTTTGCGCTTTGCGAAGAGATCAAGGCCGCCGGCATGTGGCCGCTCGCTTTCCAGGGCCGTTACCCGGGCTACGTGCAGGCCGTGATCGACCACGCGTACTACCACCTGGCCGGACCGGAAAGGTACTTCGACCAGAAGAACCTGGTGCGCGGCAGTTTCGACAATCCCGAATTCGTCGAGTCCCTGTCCCTTGCGCAGCGGATCGCGCTCAACTTTTTTCAGCCGGGCGCCATGGGCATGAGCCACACCGAATCGCAGCTCGAGTTCTTCCTGGGCCACACGGCCATGATCTTCTGCGGTTCGTGGCTCAAGAGCGAGATGCTGGGCAAGATACCGGACGGTTTCCGGCTGGGGTCCTTCAACCTGCCGGTAGCGCCCACCGGCAAGGCGGATCCATCGGCCGTGTACGGCGGGTCCGGGTACTATTTCGTCATGAAGGACAGCGACAACCCGCTGGCCGGCGTCGAGTTCCTGCGCTTCATGACCTCCCGGCGCATGGCCGGCCGATTCGCCCGGATGCGCGACATCCCCGTTTCCGTGGCCGGCGTATCCGAAGAAAACCTGTCGGAAGACATGGCCGACCTGGCGGCCATGCTGAAGGACGCGGCCGTCACCTACGGCACGCCACCCGGGGAAGGCTATCCGGCCATGACGCAGTACTGGACCGACGCGCGCTTCCGCGTCATTACCGGACAGACCACGCCCGCCGAGGCCGCGGCGGAACTGGAAGCCAGCGCGGCCGTGGTCCTGCGCCAGACCGAATCCCCGGACGAGATCAACATCCGGCACGTATGGAAGCCCGTCCTGCTGATCGGCCTCATGGGCTTGGCGGTGGCCTACTGGTCGGCCACGACCTACAGGCGCTACCGGGAACGCAGGCGCGCCGGAATCAGCACCACGGAGGGCCGTCCCTTTCTGCGCCGGACCGACCGGATCATCCTCATCGCGCCCGCCCTCGTGCTTTACACGGTGTTCGTGATCATTCCGAGTGCGAAATCGTTCCTCTGGAGCCTGAACGAGTGGGACGGGCTGACCGAGATGCGGTTCACGGGCCTGCTGAACTTCGGCCGCCTGCTCTTCGAAAGCGACGGATTCTGGATCGCACTGAACAACAACCTGTTCATCATGTTCGTCATCCCGCTGTTCGTCATCCCGATTTCTCTCTTCCTGGCCGTATGCATCAGCCGGGAGATCTGGGGGTCGCGATTCTTTCGCATCGCCTTCTTCTTCCCGAACATTCTCGGTGCAGTCGCGGCCACGCTCCTCTGGATGCATCTCTACAATCCCCAGGGCGGTCCGATCAACACGGCGCTGGTGGGTATCGGGGTAATCCTGTCCGCGGCCGGTCTGGAAACCGCGGGAAGCTGGCTGCAGGCCATGGAAGGATTCGCCTGGTTGTCGCAATCCAACCTGTACTGGGCGCTGATCCCCATGTCCATCTGGGGCGCGTGCGGGTTCAACATGATCCTCTTCCTGGCCGCCATGGAGAGCATTCCCCAGAGTCTCTACGAAGCGGCGGACATCGACGGCGCATCGTCGTGGCGGCAGTTCTGGACGATAACCCTGCCCCTGATCTGGGAGGTGTTGTCCATCTCCATCGTGTTCATGGTCATCGGGGGAATGAAGGTCTTCGAGTCCATATGGCTTCTGACCAACCAGTCGCCGACCACGCAGGTGCACGTCATCGGCACGCTCATGGTGCAGGACATGTTTACCGAGTTCAAGATCGGCGAGGCCACGGCCATCGCGGTGCTGCTGTTCATCATGGTCTTCTTCGGAACGGCCGCCACGTTGAGACTCATGCGTAGGGAAACGGTGGAATTCTGATGTATCGGGCGCAAGAAATGAAACAGGCTGGAGATAACGGCCGGACGGGCGAAACGAGTCCGATGGGCGAGAAGCGCCGGACAGCGGCCTGGAATCTGATTGTATATCCGATCCTGCTTGGTTACCTGGTCATCGTGGTCTATCCGATGGCCTGGCTGCTTTACACGTCGCTTAAGACGGACCGGGAGATCTTCCTGGCGCCCTTCACGCTGCCGGACTGGGCGGACCTGCAATGGATCAACTTTTCGCGGGCATGGACGGTGGGGCAATTCGGAGACTACTTCATGAACAGCGTGGTGTTGACGGTCCTGACCGTGATCCTGTCCCTGCTCTTCGCGGCCATGGCGGCCTATGCTCTCTCGCGGTTCCGCTTCTTCGGCGCGCGGCCGTTGTTCTTCTTCTTCCTGGCCGGCCTGATGGTACCACTGCAACTGGCCATCGTGCCGCTATTCTTCCAGATGAAGGACCTGATGCTGCTCAACTCCCGGCTGGGACTGCTGATCGTGTACATCGCCTTCGGCATGCCCTTCGCCATCTTCATCCTGGCGGGGTTCTTCAAATCGCTGCCGTCGGGCCTTCACGAATCCGCGCTCATGGATGGGGCCGGCGAACTGCGGGCCTTCTGGCACATCATGCTGCCGCTGGCCAAGCCCGCCCTGGTCACCGTGGGCATCTTTGCCTTCCTAGGCACCTGGAACGAGTTCTTCATGGCCTTCATGTTCCTGTCGGGCGAAAATGCCGAAAGCCTGCGCACCCTTCCCCTGGGGCTGGCCAACATCACCATCGTGAGCCAGTACCGCAGCGACTGGGGCATGGCCTTCGCCGGCCTGGTGCTCATGATGCTGCCCACCATGGTGGTCTATGCCCTGCTACAGCGGCAGGTGACCCGGGGGATCACGGTGGGGGCGCTTAAGGGGTGACGCGCAAAGTCCTGGTATATGGCTGTACGAGGTATGGGGCTGTACGAGGTATGGGGCTGTACGCGCACGAGATAAATACGGGCGTCCTCGAGATGATTGGATCCATCAATGCGTCTGAGGACAAGGACCGGGCAGTTTTAAGTCGTTTGATGACCATACCGTCAACCGCCCTTAGATACAATAACGTCAGCACAACAGAGACACGATAGGGAAACCTGGGAGAAGATCTCGGGGACCGGCAGATCATGCCACACGATTCACAGCCTACAGAGCGGATCATGACAAACAATTCACTGCCTACAGATACGACCTGGTACTGCATTCGGCGAAATGGCATCGCGAGAAATGAAGGCTGGATCGGCGATGTCACGCTGGATGATCTGCCGAACCATGTGGGCGTTGAACATGGTGATACGATCGAAGTTTGTATCGCTTCAGATTTTCAAACTGTGCCGCCTGACCAGTTATCCAGCTTCTTCTACAACCGGGTCCGCGGGATTGTCGGCCTGGAGATGGCCTACGGTGACGAGACCTTGCGAATCGCGCCTACTCGAATGATCGCCGCGAATCTCGGGTTTGCCCGAGCCGTGGAGAGATTCCGTCAACAATTAAACATAAGCGTTGAAGAATTCGCCGACGACGGCAGGCTGCGAGTCTTTTCCGCCAGACAGGTCCTGGTGCCGGGCGGGAGCATATCCGACCGGACGGAACTGTATCGCGGATCAACACTCGTGACCGAAACCCCCTCGGATGGCAGGGACCGGGCTGAGGTCCTGACCTGTGGAATCAGGCGGTGGATGCTTCGAAATATGTCCGAGGATGGCGCGTTGCCCTACAAATACTGGCCCAGTCGGGGCAAAGAATCTCCGGCCGATAACGCCATCCGCCGGTTTCTTGCATCTCTGGCACTTGAACGTCTCGGTGTACATTTCGATGACAAAGAGATCCGTGAGGCGGCCCGGCGCAACCTGGGCTTCAATCTGAAGCGGTATTTCAGAGACATCGGCAGGGGAAGAGGCGCCATAGTTGAACCAACGGGAGCGAAGCTTGGCGCGGCGGCGCTGGCCGCTTTGTGTATACTGGAGAGCCCGGCATTCTGTGATTTCAAGACCGAGTACGACATGCTGAACGCAGGTGTAAACTCACTTGCGGATAAGGATATGGGATTCCGTACATTCTTCTTTCCACCCGAACGCGACGCCGAGAACTGGAATTTCTATTCCGGGGAAGCACTGCTGTTCTGGGCCGAGGCCATGCGCCATGGCGCGCCGGGCGCCCCGACGCTGGAACGTTGCGCCGAAACCTTTGAGAAGTGCCGGGAACGGCATAATCGGGCACGGAACCCCGCCTTCGTTCCGTGGCATATACAGGCCTGCACATCCCTGTTCAAACAAACAAGGCGGCGCGAGTTCGTCGATTTTGTGTTTGAGATCAGCGACTGGCTACTGCCAATGCAGCAGTGGGACGGGATGTTGCCGGACCTTCGCGGTCGGTTCTACAATCCAAAACGACCGGAATATGGACCTCCGCACGCGGCTTCCACCGGAGCCTATCTCGAAGGTCTTGCGGACGCCTCGATGTTGGCGCAAATGGTAGGAGACGGTCCCCGTGCTAAAGCATACCGACGAGTCGTAAACCGTGGGCTGCGTTCTCTACGCCAGTTGCAATTTCGTGATGCCTGCGACACTTACTACATTTCAAAGAAACACCGTGTCATGGGCGCGATCCGGACGGAAACCTACGACAATTCAGTACGCGTCGACTCCGCAGCGCACGCCCTGATCGCAGCAGTAAAATGGCTTAAATCAGGACGCACTCATTCGGTCGGCGCGTAGATGTAGAACCCGCGTCCTGCCTCCGGCAGCACGTCGAAAATCAAATGCACCCGCAGTTCGTCTGTCGGGTTCCTCGCTTCGTGCAACGCCTTGTTGTCGAACACCCACAGCTCGCCTTCCCGCATCGATATGGTTTCACCCTCTGCGGTCATCGGACTCCCCTCCGGGCTCCTCAGCACAAGGTGGTATCGATCACGTATTCGGTAGTAAGCGCCGGCGTCGGTATGAGGTCGAACCCACCCCTGAGGTTGCAAGGATACCAGTGTAGCGCGTCCAAGTTCACCCCGATGAAGCGCGGCGATCTCTTTACAGAACGCCAGTGTTCGGGGGAATTTCTTAGCTGTAGCAGTAGTGCGACTGTCATGGACGTCGTTGGCGTTTTTCGCTCCTGGAGGCAGTGGTTTTTTGGCGGTTCGCAAAAAGATATTCTGGGTGTCGCGTTGACAACGAACCTTGCGCTGCCGGCTGGTATCGGCGAGCCACAGTTCTGGTACTGCGGCCAATTCCAGCATCAACGGTTCAATTTCGATGTTCGTCGCGATCCGGGTGAAACGCTTTCCTGCCGGTGACGCATCGTTTGATTCGTTTCCTGGAATCACATGGGTCTTGTGTAACACAAACGACCACCTTTACCGCCGAATACCAATGGGAATCTCCATCTCGGTATTCAACACAAGCAGTTTCCTTTGCAAGAGTCAGCTCAACAGGTCTAGAATCACACGCTCGGATACAAGTACAGCCATGAATCAGCCATCATCGTCGTCATTGTCATCGTCTCCATCGCCGTCCCCATCTCCATCACCATCACCATCACCATCACCATCACCATCGCCGTCTCCGTCTCCATCCCCGTCTCCATCGCCGTCCCCATTTCCATCACCGTCGCCATCTCCGTCGCCGTCGCCATCCCCGTCCCCATCCCCGTCCCCATCTCCATCGCCGTCTCCATCGCCGTCTCCATCGCCGTCACCATCCCCGTCCCCATCACCATCGCCGTCACCGTCGCCATCACCGTCGCCATCTCCGTCTCCATCGCCGTCCCCATCTCCATCACCGTCGCCGTCGCCATCACCATCGCCGTCTCCGTCGCCATCACCATCACCGTCGCCATCTCCGTCTCCCTCGACGTCCCCATCTCCACCCCCGTCGCCATCTCCGTCGCCGTCTC
>JAPOOT010000232.1 GCA_026713285.1 Gemmatimonadota bacterium
ATGATCACGGAGAACACGCGGGACGTCGCAGCGTGTGTGGAAGCGATCATCCGATTGCATGAACTGGGATGTGAAATCGTACGTGTGACCACACCTACGCTCGCGGACGCCCACAGCCTGCGGGAAATCAAGCATACCCTCGTTCTGAATGGTGTGGACGTGCCCCTGGTAGCGGATGTTCATCACCAGGGAACCCGAATAGCCGAGGAAGTAGCCAGGTCTGTAGACAAGGTACGCATCAACCCCGGCCTGTTCGTATTCCAGCGTCTGGCGGATTCCATCGAATACTCACCCGAGGAATTCGAGGCCGCGAGACAAAAGGTGGCCGAAGATCTGGCCCCCGTGATCAAGGTCTGCCGGGAGCGGGACATCGCCATGCGCATCGGCGTGAACCACGGATCCCTTTCGGACCGCATGACCGTGACATACGGAGACACGCCAGAGGGCATGGTGGAATCCGCGCTGGAGTTCATTCGGATTTGCGAGTCGCACGACTACAGAAACCTGATCGTGTCGCTCAAAGCGTCCCGCGTGCCCGTCATGATTCAGGCCAACCGCCTCATGGCCGGCCGTATGGACGAAGAGGGGATGGACTATCCGCTGCACCTGGGTGTGACGGAGGCCGGTGACGGCGAGTATGCCCGGGTCAAGTCGACCTCCGGAATAGGCACCCTGCTGGCAGAAGGTCTCGGCGACACCATCCGGGTATCGCTCGCCGAGGATCCCGCCAAAGAAATCCCGGTCTGTTACGATATTCTCCAGTCTCTGGGCCTTCGACGTACCAAGGTGGAGTTTATCGCATGTCCTTCCTGCGGACGAACCAAATTCAACCTGGAAAACGTGCTTGCGGAGGTCAAGACAGCCACCGACCATCTAGCGGGTCTCGACATCGCTGTAATGGGATGCATCGTCAACGGTCCCGGAGAAATGGCCGATGCCGATTACGGGTATGTCGGACGCGCCAACGGGATTATCTCCCTCTACCGCGGGCGTGACTGCGTCAAGATGAGTGTTCCGCAGGAACGGGGTGTCGAGGAACTGGTCGACCTGATCAAGTCGGATGGCCGCTGGGAAGATCCTTGACCGATGGCAGGTCTCGATTCAGCATTTCCATGACATCCTTCAGCTCAAAAACGAAACCGAACGCCAGAGAGACGCGCCACAGCGCAAGTTCCTTGGCCGCTTCCGTCTCCGCCGTTTCCCGGTTTTCCACGGCGGTTACCGCCTGGCGAATCGTGGAACAGATTACCCCGTAACGCCGCATGTCCAGCATGCCTCCCGGCGACATGAGCAGGCACCAGTTGATGGCAAATCCCAGGTAGATGAGGTGGTTGATGCCGCCGGCGCGGCAAAGGGCCGCCAACTGGCGGCCGTCCTCAGCGACACCCTCGTCCGATTCCGGCCGTGCCGTGGGAGCGAAATCGATACGGTCGAATCCGCGCTTGATGTCGGCGGTGTTCCGGGCACCTGGAAAAACCCGTTCGACCCGGAACCTGTTCAGTTCCTCGTAAACGGGATCGCGGTCGACCGTCTCCACCGGATCCGGTTCCGGGCCCGCCAGTTCGACGGCAGCCCTGTATCCCGGGTGATTCTCGTGATACCGGCCGCCGCCCACGACGTGGAACAACTTCATGCC
>JAPOOT010000213.1 GCA_026713285.1 Gemmatimonadota bacterium
CGCCGGCCAGAGTCTTCCGCCTTCAGCCCGAACTATTCGCCACTAGTTCGGCGACCATTACGCGGCGGGTATTCCCGGTAACCAAACCCTCGTTGCTCTGCCGGTGACCGGCTACCCACAACACGCGGTCGCCTCCAGTAACCACCGGGACGCGGTTGCGCAGCAGCCTGGGCACATCCCATTCGTTGAAAAGTTTCTTCAGCGACTTGTGACCCGCCAGGCCGTAGGGCGACATGCGGTCGCCCGGTTCGCGCGAACGCACGGTCCATTGCCGCGGCACGGCCTCGGCGTCGAACACCGCCCGCTTCGGGGTCGCGGCCGGCGCGTCCGCTGCCGATCCTTCCTCGATGCGGATCGACAGGCTCGATGCCGGAACTTCCACCCGGCCGGGAACTTCGAAGTCCCGCCGGAACGGTACAAAGGAACCCAGGCAGGCTACCAGTTCGGACCTTCGGCATTCCATGCGGATCCCGCCGGGCAGTTCATGGATCCGGCCGATTGCGCCCCGGCCGATCCACGCGCGGGTTTTTTCCACCCGGTCGAAATTCAGACGCTCCTCGCTGCCGCCCGCCGACCTGACCAGGTGCCGGATCAGTACCCGCTGTACGGCAGGCGCCGCGTTCGGCCAGTCATGAAGGTCCATGCAAAGGATGTTCCGGTCCGCGACGCGCGCATGATCGGCGAGGAAGGCCGACGCCCTTGCGTCGAGAAATTCCGCCTCACAACGAATCGTGTCGGCAAGGCGTCCGAGGCCCTGCACGATCCTGGGATTGTATTCCCGTCGCAGCATGGGCACCAGGTGGTGCCGGATACGATTGCGGAGGATATCCTGGTCGGCGTTAGTTCGGTCGACGCGGAAGGACAACCCGTGGATCCGTGCATAGTCGGCGATCTCGTCGGAGGTGACGTCCAGCATCGGCCGGATGATCCAGCCGTCCCTGACCGGCCTGATGGCGGAAAGACCCGAACTGCCGCTGCCGCGAAGGAGGCGCATCAGCACCGTCTCGGCCTGATCGTCCGCCGTATGTCCGGTCGCCACGGATTCCGCGTCCTTTTCAAGGAGCACCCTTCGCAGGAATCCGTACCTTGCCTTGCGCGCCCCCTGCTCGATGGAACATCCCGTCTCTCGGCAGTAGGCGGCGACGTCCGCCCGTTCCGCGACGCAGGGAAGGCCCAGGGCAGCCGCGTATTCCGCGACGAAAACGGCGTCTTCCCGCCCTTCCTCACCACGGAGACCATGGTCGAGGTGCGCCGCCTCCAGTTTCATGCCCAATTTGCCGCTCAGGCCGTGCAGGGCGTGAAGAAGGACCACCGAGTCCGCGCCGCCGGAAACCGCGGCGATCACGCGGTCACCTGTCTTGATCATCCCGTGGCGACGGATCGTCGCCTCGACTTTATGTACAATGGATGCAGGCATGGGGAATCAAACTGGAATCATAACGAAAATGGCCTTCCGAATGTAGAAAGGCCATGAAAAATAGCGGCGCAGGGATTCGAACCCCGGACACTCGGATTATGATTCCGATGCTCTGACCAACTGAGCTACGCCGCCTCGAATCGAACAACCCAATATAGAACCAGGACTTAATCCTGTCAAGGCCTTAACGCGGATTCCCAGTCGGTTCAAATGTGATTGTTGTTGACCTGTGTATACCGTTATATTATTCATGTTTCTACTTGAATTTACAAGCATTTCCGTCGAGGTGAGGCTTGGCTGAACCGGAAGCAAAAACTGCCGCTTCTCCCATATCCGATGCCGGGGACGAAGGACTGGTTCGCGGGTTGGGACCGCTCGAAGCCACGACCATCATCGTGGGCGGAGTGATCGGTTCCGGCATCTTCCAGGCGCCGAGCGTCATCGCCTCCAACGTGGGCTCGCCGGGCATGAGCCTCCTCGTCTGGCTGGTCTGTGGCATCCTCGCGCTCTGCGGCGGACTCTGTATCGCGGAAATGGGCGCCATGCTCCCCCGGACCGGGGGACAGTACGTCTACATCCGCGAAGCCTACCGCAGGCGATGGCTCACCTTCATCTTCGGCTGGTCCTCTTTCTGGATCGTCTGGCCGGTGTCCATCGCCGCCGTCGCCAACGTGTTTGCAGCCTACCTCGCCAGCGTGGTCAACGTAGTCACGGCGGACGGGGCCGTCCCAGGGATTGTATTGAGCTCCGGCGCACGCGCGCTCATAGCGTGCGCGTGCGTCGTGGTGCTGACGGCCATCAACGTGATCGGCGTACGCTGGGGCGGCCGGGTCACCAACCTGTTCACCTTCATCAAGGTCGGTGCGCTCGGGGGGCTGATCCTGCTGGGCCTGGTCATGGCCGAAAAGGGTTCGCTGGCCCACTTCTCGCCGTTGTTCGGAGGCGGAGGGGCAGCCGTGGGGGGATTCGCGCTGGGCGCTTTCGGCGCGGCCATGGTCACCGGTTTATTCGCCTACGAGGGGTGGACGTTTTCGAGCTACGTCGCGGGTGAAATGCGCAGACCGAGCCGCAATATCCCGCTGTCGATCATCGCCGGAATCGTGTTCGTGATCCTGATCTACATGGCGGCCAACTTCGTCTACATGCTCGTCCTGCCCTTCGAGCAGGTCCAGACATCGCCCTGGATCGCGGCCGACGTGATGAAGGTACTGCTGGGCGACTGGGGCGCCCTGTTTATCTCGGTAGGCGTCATGTGTTCCACCTTCGGCGGAGTAAATGTGCAGATTCTCGTAGCGCCGCGCCTTTTCTACGCCATGAGCAAAGACGGCCTGTTCTTCGAGCGGCTGAGCCGGGTGCACCCCAGGTTCCGCACCCCGGCCGTCTCCATCCTTACCCAGGGCATTCTGGCCGCCCTGTTCGCCCTGACGCCAAGTTACGAACAGATCATTGCCTACGGGGCCTTCACGAACTACGCCTTTTCGATAATCGCCATCGGTTCGGTCATCGTGTTGCGGTTCACCCGCCCCGATGCGGAACGGCCCTACAGGGCCTGGGGATACCCGGTTACGCCCCTGCTGTTTCTTGCCGTGATCACCGGCTACCTGGTGTCACTGCTTACCAACGTGGAGTTCATCTACAATACGGTTATCGGCCTGGCCATCGTCGCCGCCGGCTTTCCCTTTTACTTCTACTGGGAAAAGAAAAACAAAGGAAATTGAGGGAACTCATGCGGGATTTGCTTATCGTAGAACAGAATAACGTCATCCGCTACGATGATGTATCTCTCTCCCACCTCCAGGAAACCCTGGAAGAGTCCAAGGGTTTGTTCTGGCTGGACCTCGAGCAAATCACGGACGAAGACGCGGCGTTCCTGAGCGACTTCAAGGAGTTCGGCGC
>JAPOOT010000436.1 GCA_026713285.1 Gemmatimonadota bacterium
CAGGGTCTCGCCATATTCCTCGCCTCCGACGCTTCAAGCTGGGTCACCGGGGCGCTGATGCCGCTGGACGGCGGCAACACGGCCAAGAACGCGGGCGGGTCGCATCCAGGGCAGCCGAATGCGCCGGACGAGCAGCAGTGAGGCCGATCAAAAAAGATCGCAATTTCAGCACAATTCTCAGGACCGGTTGAATTGGGTTCAGTATGCGGCGGACTACAACCCAGCCCGCTCTTTTATGCAGTCGACGAAGTCATCCGGACTATCCGGGGAGACTACGGCCGTCTGATCCCGGAACTTCAGGTCGACGGACCGCTTCGGGTCTGTCGCATAGGCGCGATAAGCGCCCAGTTTCGTATTGGGGTTTATATACGAAAGTGCCATGAATTGAATATGCCGCCCCCGTCAGCCCTACAGGTGCGGCGTTTCCTTAATCGTCTTCGTGTTCGATGTTGACTTGTCGGCCCAGGGCTTTGGCAAGTTTTTCAGGCGTGGTGGGAATCTGGACTTCTTCTTCCAGTTCCGCCTTGCTGGGCTGGTAACTGCTGGGCTTCACGCGGACAGTCTTGGCTAAACCGGCGGCACTGCGGGTTTCTCGTTTGGTCTTCTTGCTCATGGTGGCCTCCCCTATGGTTGCTAAGGGTCTTATTCTGAAAGCACTTGGATGATCGCCCCGGTCTCTACGTCTACCTCACAAACCACGGTATTTCGGACCCGTCCTCCGAAGGCGTTTTTGGCTGTGTACTGCATACTCACAAGGAATGTCCGGGGGTAGTTGCTGCCCTTCATCGTTCGGGTTTCCAGGTGCTCGAAACTGCCCGGATCGTTTAGCGTCTTCTCCACGGCAGCGACCAGGTTTCGATGACTGCCGTCCCATGCGCTGAACTGGGCATCGATCTTTTCCTGTATCGGGTCTGCCGGTTCCTCCACCTGGGTGTCTCTTGTGGCGTCGATGCACACCGCGCAGACCGACCCGAAAATCATAAGTAGTGCAACGCCGCCGATAACCCCGCGAGCAGTCTTTCCCATGGCGAACCCCTTTGGGAGTCGTCTGCCGGCAGCCAGTATTGGCCCCGGGCAGTGTCAACTCTCCATGCAAAAGAGGTTCTCGCTTATTTGCCAGTTGGCTGTTGTATTGGGCGAGCCACCCGGGTTGGGTGGTCGCATGGAAGAGTTGACAACAGCCAATATACAGGTCCCGGTGCAAAGGTCAACCCCCTCCCATCGTCGGGGGGTAAGTCGGTCCCTTGAACAACAGGCCCCCGATAGCCTTCTGGCTGATCTGGGGGTAAGTGTGCGGTTCAGGGTCTCCATCGATCAAGAGATTACATTCAAGGTCGGCCTCGTTCCAATGGGGCGTTACGGTGAACAGTAGTTGTTCTCTATGCTTCACCCTGATGAAGGATTTTTTGAGCACTATGGTAACGAAATCAGGGTCGCCGTATGAGGTAACTTCCGTCACTATAAGACCGGGATCTCCGCCTGTCATATCTTCAGCATTGAATTGGTTGGTGTCGGATTCGTTGTAGGTGTTAATATCGTATTTGATCGCGTCTACAAGGCGATCAAATACCGCTCTCGTGGTGCAGTTGATACGATGTTTCACCCAGTCTTTCTGTCGTTCCAATCTTTCCCTTTCTTCCTCAGTCATCTCCTTATCCTCCTACGCTACCAGGTCGTTGAACTTGAGCCGCTTGCCGTTCATGCTCATGGCGATCAAACGCATCTGGTCGATGGTATCCAGCGACCGGGCGTTGAAGCGGCCCTCGAACTCGTCGATGTATCGCTCGCAGTGCTTCGCGCTCCAATGGTGGTACGTGCCATAATACCCGCGTTTCATCAAGGCCCAGAACGACTCGATCCCGTTGGTGGTTGCCTGTCCGTTGACGTCCTCCCCGACGCTGTGCTTTACCGCTTCGTGCTTCACCCCTGGCAACCCCTTGTACGCCTGTGCTTCGTCGGTGTATACGGTCGCGCCTGGGGCGGTGTGCCTGTGGATGAAACCCTGCAAGGCCATCTTGTCGGTGGACGGCGTTACCTCGGCGTGCACCTGTCCGGTCTCCCGGTCTTTGATCCCTACGACCGCAACCTTGCCAACCGTCCCGCCGCCCGGATGCGTCTTTTTCGATGCATGCTTGTTGCCTTCCTTGCCACCGAAAAACGCCTCGTCCACCTCGGCAGGCCCGGCGAACTCGGGGGCGTCCGCTTCAAAGGCTTTCCGCATCCTGTGGGACAGGTGCCAGGCCGTTTTGTACGTGACATCGAGGTCCCGGTGTAGTTTCATTGAAGACGTGCCCTTGATCCCGGTGGTAAACAGGTATATGGCGATCACCCAGGTGCGGAAGGGCAGTTTGGAACTCTGGAGCAAGGTTCCGGTCCGGACGCTGAACCGGGGCTTGCCTTCGCACTCCCTGCAACGGTGTGTCATGGTCTTGTGCTTGATGTTCTCCTGGACGTTCGAGGTTCCGCATTTCGGGCACTGGGGGCCGTTGGGCCACACCTGCTTCTCGTACCAGTTGCGGGCGGTCTTTTCGTCGGGGAACATCCTGAACAGTTGCATCAGGGACAATCCTTCTCGGTGCGCTTTTCCTGGGGCCTTCTGTGGCATTTCGGGTTCCTCTGGCAGTTAGTGGGTTACTCGACTTCAACTACCCTAAATATAGCAAAATGCCACACTTAGCACAAGGATTATTTTGGCACTTTCGTATATAATTCCCTTCGTATTCCGGAATCGCCCGCAGAAACAGAAAAGCCCGCCGACTCCCAACGTCCGGAGAGAACGTGCCATCGCCTCCGGATCCGCCTCTACGGATTCCAGTTCCTTGAGGTCCATTTTCGACTGCCAGCCCAGGCGTTGAACCAGCAGCACATCGCCCGTCACCACGTAGCCTCGGATCATCCAGCATGCCGAAACGACAAGCAGCAAGGCAGGCATTACGACAGCGGCCAGGAAATACAGGATGCTGGACCCGGACCCCACATCCTCCAACCGGGATATCCCGAAAATCACCAGGATGACCAGGAACGAGACCGTCAATCCTGTAATCCATTTTACGGAGGTGCTCCAGGGCGCTCCGAATTTCATGTTGAAATCCTCCCCGCCAGATCGGCCAGCAGTGCGAACAGGTCCAGGCCAGTACCACCAATATGCGTTGAGACGAGGTGGTCATTTTCTGCCCTGCAATCATGTACGGGAACAAAATAAATGTGGCAGCGGACGCGTAGACACACGCCCGCGAATTACCGATCAAGCATCAGGGATACCCCCGTCTGCCCATCAAACAGGTGGATCTTCTCAGAATCGAAAAAAACATCCAGCCCGTCCCCCCTGTCCATCCGGTTGTCCGGCCGGGTGCGGATCTTCACGTTGCTGCCACCCACGTCAACCGTCAGGTACAGGTCGCTTCCCATGGGTTCACGCACCACGACGGACGCCCGGGCCACCGGTGTGTTACCGTGCCCCGGATTGGTCTCGCTTTCAATCCCGATATCCTCAGCGCGGACGCCAAGGAAAACCTCCCGTCCTGGTGGATCTTCTATTCGCTCGACCATGGACTGCGAGACGTTGCACGCAAATCCATCACCGACCACCCGCCAGTCGCCGGCGGCCGATTCCTGCCGCTGCATCACGCCTTTGAGCAGGTTAATGGGCGGACTCCCCACGAACCCGGCCACGAAGGTGTTGGCGGGGCTGTCGTAGATGGACTCGGGCGTACCGATCTGCTGGATCTCCCCATCCTTCATCACCACGATCCGGTCGGAGAGGATGAGCGACTCGGCCTGGTCGTGGGTGACGTAGACGAAGGTCATTTCAAGATCGCCGTGAAGCCGCTTCAGTTCCGTGCGCATCACCACCCGCAGCTGCGCGTCCAGGTTGGAGAGCGGTTCGTCGAGGAGGAACACGCCCGGATCGCGGACGATGGCGCGCGCCAGAGCGACCCGCTGCCGTTGCCCGCCGCTCAGCGCACGGGGCTTGCGGCCCAGCAGATGCTCGATCTCCATGGTCTTCGCCGCTTCCAGCACGAGCCGCTTCCGGTCCTCTGCCGGTACGCCGCGCATCTTCAGTCCAAAAGCAACATTGTCGAAGACGCTCATGTGAGGATAGAGCGCGTAAGTCTGAAATACCATGGCAATGTCCCGCCGCTCGGGCGGCACGGCCGTGACGTTGTGGTCGTCGAACCACACCTCGCCCGCCGTAGGGGATTCCAAACCGGCAATCATGTTGAGCAGGGTGGTCTTGCCACAGCCGGAAGGACCCAGGAGCGTCAGGAACTCGCGGTCGGCGATGTCGAGGGTGACGTTGTCGACCGCGACCACGTCCCCGAAGTGCTTCGTAAGATTGTTCAACCGGACTCGTGCCAAGGTATTTCCTCCGATTTTACCTGATCGACCAATTTCGTGAACGCTCGGTCTATTGGTCACCCGGTCTGCAGGTCACCATGCCGCCCCGACACCAGGTCACCCCATTGCCAGGTCGCCCGGCCATCATGTAACCCGTCTACCCGGTCACCGAACCGCCGATGCCCTGGATGATGAGCCGCTGGAATAAGAAGGACAGGACCAGGGGCAGGAGGATGACCAGCACGCCGCCCGCGGCGATGACGGTGAAGGGCACCTGCAGTTCCTGGGCGAAATCCGATGCCAGCACCGTCACCGGCCTGGAGGCGATGGTGGTGGTGAAGAGCAGGGCGAAGAGGAACTCACCCCAGGACGCGATAAAAGCGAAGATGCCCACGGCCACCAGTCCCGGCGTGGTGACGGGCAGAAAGACCCTTACCAGGGCGCCCAGCGGCGTGCAGCCGTCGACCCGCGCGGCCCGTTCCAGGTCCAGGGGCACGGTCTGGAAATATCCCTTCAGGATCCAGATGGTAAACGGCAGGGTGAAGGTCGTGTGGGACAGGATTACCGACAGGTGCGTGTCCAGGAGTCCGTAGCTCCGCATGAGCAGGTACATGGGGATCATGATGGCCACGCCGGGCACGCTCCGGGATCCGAGGTAGAACAGCAGGAGCAGCAGGTTGCCCCGGAAGGGCAGTCGCGCCAGGGCATAGGCCGCCAGGGATCCGCAGGTCAGGTTGAGGAGCATCACCGCGGTGCCGATAATCAGGCTGTTGACAATGGCCCGGGGAAACTGCCGCGCAATGGCGGCGCCCACGTCCGCCGACCGGCCGTCCACCTGGAAATAGAGGTTGTAGTTCCCGATCGTGGGTTCCTCCGGCCACCAGCGCTGCTGCGTCACTTCCCGTTCGGGCATGAAGCTGACGGCGGTTACCCAGGCGAAGGGCAGGGTCAGGTAGACCACGGCTACCAGGGCGTAGATGTAAAGCGAGGCGCGACGCCACATGGTTTTCTCCTATCCCTGTACGAGTCCGCGGCGGTAGAGCAGCCGGATGTAGATGATGGCCAGGGTCATGGTGATCACGGTTATCAAGTACGAATAGGCGTTCGCGCCGCCGAAATCGAGGCGGGCGAAGGCTTCCTTGTAGGTCTGCCAGGCGATGACGTGGGTGGCGTCGCCGGGTCCGCCGCCGGTTAGCGCGTAGATCAGGTCGAAGGCTCTGAAGCCGTTCATGGTCTCGAAGATGGCGACGACGAGCACGGCGTGGTAGAGCCAGGGCAGGGTGATGAATCGGAAGCGGTTCCACGACGTGGCGCCGTCCACCCGGGCGGCCCGGTACTGCTCCGTCGGTATGGCCTGGATGGCCGCCAGGAAGATGATGCAGGCGAAGGGGACGCTCCGCCAAACGTGGGCGCCAATGGCGGCGTTCAGGGCGACGAATGGCGAGGCCATGCCCGTATATACAATGTTTAAACCGAACAGGAAGTTGACGACGGCGACGGAGTCCGCGAGCATGGCGTTGAAGGCGCCGTAGTCGCCGAGCAGGCCCACCCACATGAGCCCGTTGACCACGCCCGGTATAGCCCAGGGTATGAGCAGCAACGCCCGGACCACGCCGCGGCCACGGAATGACTCGTGCAGCAGCAGGGCGATGGCCATGGCAATCACGATGACCAGCAGGACGGCCATGAAGGTGAAGTACAGCGAAATCCAGAGGGCATTCCAGAACTCGGGGCTAGCGAGGATGGTCGCGTAGTTCTCCAGGCCGTGGAAGTACACCTGGTCCG
>JAPOOT010000137.1 GCA_026713285.1 Gemmatimonadota bacterium
CGCTGCGCCGGGCATGCACCGGCGGTCCACGACCTGGTGTGCGTGCAGCCCGGTCTCCAGGGACGGCTCATCGAGATCCGGATCGATGACCAGGTACTTGTCGAGGAAGAAGTCGCCGACGACCAGGACGGACAGTCCGGCGAAGCGGGACAACAGGTTTTCCATTTGGTGCGAGGTCATCATGAGTCAGGCTGTCGTGACAGGGCCGGAGCACGGTCGGTCCCGTGAGAACTCGGATGAGATCTGGCGTTCAGGGTGATTTCAGGTTGTGGGTATACGGGTACCGAATGGCCACACACGGTAAGGATACGGGTTCGGGACGATCACATGCGGTAAAAATTCAGGTTCGGAACGACCTCACGCAATGTAAGCGGAGGCGTACGTAAATCAAGGAATATACAGGAAATAAACGCGTTCATGCCGAAGCTTCTCCTTGACTTTGGCGCTCGAAAATGTACTTTCACAAACTGGTTCGGACGGGGGTTTAACGCACTCCCGATGAATGCTTCAACGGCATTCGCGGCAATGATGGCTTAAGGGTGCATCCACTTTATTGATATATGAACGGTTCCGTTCAGTCCGCACGCAGCCACTCCCCGCAGCATAGGCCCAAAGGAAGTTCTATGCGCCTGGCCGATCCCCTGCCGGATCAGATTCAGAAAAAACTCTACCCCGTTCTGGAACCCAACGAAGAAATCCGCATCACCCTGGAATCGGACATGGACGCGAAGGGCCGGTTCGAGCCCTCCTGGCTCATCGTAACCGACCGCCACGTCATGACCCTGGAACTCAACGGTGCGGGCGAAGACATCGCCGTCCCGCTGGCGGACCTGACCAGGGTGGCGGTGGAGCCCCTGGTCGGCGGTTCCTGCCTGGAAGTTTCCACGGCCAGAGACACCATCCCGCTCATCCGGTATTCCCAGAGCCGGGTCGACGTCTTCAACGAGGCGCAGCGCGGTATCGAGCAGCACATCGAGGAAAAGCCGTTCCAGGTCAAGACCGAGTTCCCTCGGGTAGTCTGCGAGACCTGCGGCCGTCGCCTGCCCACGAAGGACGGGCTGTGTCCGGCCTGTGTCAGCAAGTGGGGCATGCTCAAGCGGATCTGCTCCTACCTTGGCGCCCATCGGGCCAAGGCCATAACCATGGTGGGGCTCTTCGCGGTACTCAGCGTGGCGGAACTCCTCCCGCCCAAGATCACGCAACTCATCATCGACGACGCCTTCGCGGACGGGGACAAGGAGCTTCTGTTCTGGTTCGTCGCTGCCATGGCCGGCCTGCTTGTCATCCGCTGGCTGGGCGAGATGGCGAACGGCTGGCTGACGGCCTGGGTAGGCGCCCGGGTTGTGGCGGACATCCGGGCCCAGGTGTACCACCACGTCGAATACCTGTCGCTGGGATTCCACGACAAGCAGAAGACGGGCGGCCTGCTTTCGCGGGTAACGCGGGACACCCGGAACGTGCGCAGCTTCCTGGTGGACGGCCTGCCATTCCTCGTCCTCCGCTGGCTGACGACGCTCGGGATCATCGGCATGCTGTTGTATACCAACTGGGTGCTCACGCTTTACATTCTCATTCCCGTGCCGTTCATCGTCATATGGGGCCGGGTCCTGTACCGAAGACTGCGGTCCTATTACACACGCATGTGGCGCCAATGGGAAGGGTTCTTCACCCACATCCAGGAGTCCCTTTCGGGGATTCGCATCGTCAAGGCCTTCGCACAGGAAAACAGGGAAGTCGACCGGTTCAGGCGTAACGCGCGGGACATGTTCGCCCTGGAATACTGGACCGAGAAGCAGTGGATCTACTACTTCTCCACCATGGGCCTGCTGAACTTCCTGGGCTTCATCGTGGTCTGGCTGGTGGGGGGCAGGCAGGTGCTCGGCCAGGAACTCACCCTGGGCGAACTGATGATGTTCTACTTCTACCTGCAGATGTTCTACGGGCCGCTGCGGTGGCTCGGCCGGGTCAACAGCTGGATGACCCGTGCAATGAGCGCCGCCGAACGGGTATTCGAGCTCATCGACATGGAACCGGAGAACTACGAGGACCGGACCGCGAAACCGATGCCGCGCACGCAGGGCGAGATTGTATTCAATAACGTGACCTTCGGCTATGACGCAGCCCTTCCGGTGCTCCGGGACGTCAATCTCCGGATCCGGCCCGGCGAGATGATCGGGCTGGTCGGCAAGTCGGGCGCCGGGAAGAGTACGACCATCAATCTCATCTGCCGGTTCTACGATGTCAATTACGGTTCGATCACCCTGGACGGCGTGGACCTGCGGGACATCCGGCTCGAGGATCTGCGGGGCCATATCGGCGTCGTCCTGCAGGAACCGATCCTC
>JAPOOT010000204.1 GCA_026713285.1 Gemmatimonadota bacterium
CACTGGATCGCGACGAAGCCAGACTTGCCGACGCCAATCTCGCATTGGGGAGGACCGAGGTTTCAGCGCCTTTCGACGGATTCGTACAGGAAGAATCCGTGGACGTGGGGCGGATCGTTGCCGCCGGCCAACCCGTCGCGAAGGTTTTCGCCTCGGATGCGGTGGAAATCGTGGTACCCCTTTCTGATTCCGATGCCGCACTCGTTCCAGGGTTGTGGTCGCTTTCGGCGGGAGACGGGAACCGGAGAGTCGCTGCGCGCGTCGTCGCCCGGTTCGGTGAAGGATCCTATGCCTGGAGCGGTTACGTGGACCGCGGCGAGACGTCCCTTGACCGGCAAACGCGTACCATCGACGTAATTGTGCGCGTACCGAATCCGTTTCGAGCGGGACGCCCCACGGACGGCACGGTTCCTATCGGCGGCAGTAGTCCTCCCCTGCTGGTAGGCAAATACGTCGAAGTTGAAATAGACGGCCTCGAACGGGATGATTACTACCTGGTTCCGCGCGCGGCGCTGCAGTCCGGCAACGAGGTCTGGATCGTACAGGAAGGCGGCGTGGTGCATATTGTTCCGGTACAGGTACTGCAACGAACCGGCGACGTAGCCTATGTGACGGGTGACCTCGAAATCGGTCAGGCCGTCGTCACCGGCGGTATCCGGTTTACCACCGAAGGCATGCGCGTCCAGACGGAAGTCGACCAGACCCCATGAGTATGGACCACGGCAATCATAACGAACCTGCCGGCCCGATCGCTTACATGGCAGGCAACAGTGTGGCCGCCAATCTGTTGATGTTGGCCATCGTCGCCGCAGGGCTGATTTCGCTGTCCGGCATCGATCGGGAAGCGTGGCCCACCACGCCCCTCTACCATATCGAAGTGTCGATGGCCTATCCCGGCGCCACGCCGGAGGAGGTCGAGGAGTCGATCGTCGTCAAGATCGAGGACCAGGTCAGCGGGTTGGATGACGTGAAGGCGGTCAAATCCGTGGCGGCGCCAGGCATCGCGTCCGTCCGGATTCAGATGGATTTCGATACGGACATGGTCCAGGCGCTCAACGATATCGAGTCCGCGGTCAATCGCATACAGTCCTTCCCGGCCGGTGCCGATCGTCCCGGTTTCCGTGAGATGGACAACCGTATGAGCATGATGCGGTTCATCGTCTACGGCGACGTGTCCGAACGCTCGCTGAAGGAACTGGCGTACCAGGTCGAGGATGGACTCACGGCACTTCCGTCCGTGTCCCAGGTCGAGGTCAGTGGTGTTCGGAATTACGAGATTTCCATCGAAGTGCCGCTTCATCGGCTGAGCGCCCTTGGGCTGACACTCACCGATGTCGCCAATACCATTCGTCGCAGTTCCCTGAACCTGTCTGCCGGCAGTATCGATACCCGGGAGTCCCAGGTGCGGGTTCGGACCCTCGGCCAGAACTACGACCAGGAGGATTTCGAAGAGATCATCCTGCTCAGCAGCAGTGACGGCACCGTCTTGCGCCTTGGCGATATCGCCAGGGTCAGCGATGGTTTTCAGGAAACCGACCTGATCGTCCGGCATCAGAACCATCCCGCCGTATTCGTCGAGGTGTACCGGGCCGACGGCGAACAGGTGATGGACGTCGCCACGACCGTCCGGGAACATCTGGCGAACGAGGTGATCCCGGCACTCCCGAACGGTGTACACGTCACCTTGTGGAATGACGAATCCCAGGCCTATGAGGAACGCGCCGATCTTCTCTTGAAGAATGGCATCCTGGGTCTGTTGCTGGTGTTGATCGCACTCAGCCTGTTTCTGGAAATCCGGCTTGCATTATGGGTCGCCGTCGGCCTCGCCGTTTCGGGTATCGGCACACTGGCCGTCATGATGATACTCGACGTGGCGATCAACACCATCAGCCTGTTCTCTTTCGTCCTCGCCATTGGGATTGTCGTCGACGACGCCATCGTCGTAGCCGAGCATATTCAATATGAACGCAGCCGGGGAACGCCCGGGGTCGTTGCTGCGATCCGCGGCGTACGGCGGATAAAAGTGCCGTTGACCTTCGCGGTCCTCACCTCGGTGGTGGCTTTCGTCCCGCTGCTGTTCATACCAGGCGGCGTCGGTGACGTCTGGCGGGCACTGCCGATCATCCTGATCGCCATGCTGTTTGTTTCCCTGGTCGAATCACTGCTGGTACTACCCAACCACCTGTCCCGTTTGCACGGACCGGAATGGACGCCGGCAAGTGCTTTCGACCGGTTCTTCTCGCGGATCCAGGGTCGTGTGAACGAGTCGCTGAACCGATTCGTGCAGGGTCCCCTGGACCGAGCGCTACGGTTCGCGACGGATCAGCCCGCGGTCACGCTGGGAGGGGCCGTGGGAATACTCGTGCTTAGTATCTCGCTGGTACGGGCGGGGATCGTACCTACCACGCTGGCCGCAGACGTGGAGGGGGATATTGCGACGGTCATCCTGGAGATGCCCGATGGGACGACCGCTCCGAGGACATACGAGGTGGCACAGGAACTGGAGGCCGCGGGTCACCGGGTCGTCGAACGGCTTTCGCGCGGCCGACCCGAGGATGCGCCGCCGCTGCTGACCGGCGTAATGGTGACCGTCGGACAGGGCTCGAGAATGGAGGGTGGGCTTAATCCGGTGCCCACCCTCAATCCTCAGGCCAACATTGCTACCATCGAGTTCAAACTCCTGAGCGCGGAGCAAAGGCGGATCACTACCGGAGAGGTCGTGCAGGCATGGCGAGAGGAAGTGGGCGTGCTGCCCTACGTGCGTGGCGTCACCTTCAGCGGAAAGGTCTTCGACCTGGGCAACCCGGTCGAGGCGGTACTGTCGCATCCGGATCCGGTGCGACTCGCCCGGATTGCGGACTCGGTGGTCGATGGTCTCCGTGGCGTGGCAGGCGTCTACGATGTCCGTTCGGATCACACCCCGGGCATCCCGGAGATACAGCTTGAACTGCGGCCGGAAGCACGGACTTTGGGTCTCACGCTGGAAGCGTTGGCCGGACAGACGCGCGCCGCGTTTTTCGGTGCGGATGCCGTCCGGGTGCAGCGCGGCCGTGAAGAGGTCCGGGTCTACGTGCGTCTGCCCGCAGATGAGCGGAGTTCCATCACCGATATCGAAGGGTACCTGATCCGCACGCCGGCCGGCGCCGAGGTCCCGGTCGTCAGTGTGGCCACGCTGAACACGGGCGTGTCGCCGCCGGCCGTTCGGCGGAAGGATGGTCAGCGTGTCGTCACGGTCACCGCGGACGTGGACGCCGCGGTGATCTCCGGTGACCAGGCCAACAGCATCCTGGCGGATTCAATCCTCGCGGAATTGAACGCCGTGTACCCGGAACTGACCTACACGTTCGGGGGTGAACAACAACAACAACTCGAGTCCCTGGATGCGCTGATTCGCGGATTCTTTATCGCTCTGATCATGATCTTCGTCCTGCTCGCCATCCCCCTCCGATCCTATACCAAACCGTTCATCATCATGGCGGTGATCCCCTTCGGTTTCATCGGAGTGATCCTTGGTCACTGGGTCCTTGGCGTGGCCCTGAGCGCGGTCTCCTTCATGGGTATATTCGGCCTGAGCGGCGTGGTCGTGAACGATTCACTGGTCATGATCGATTTTATCGATCAGAAACGCAGGGAAGGCGCTCCGGCACGGACAGCGATCATAGAGGGTGCCAAGGGACGTTTTCGTCCGATAATGCTTACTTCCCTGACCACGTTTCTCGGCTTCATTCCCTTGATTCTGGAACGCGCCATTCAGGCGCAGTTTCTGGTTCCCTTTGCCGCATCGCTTGGTTGCGGCATCCTCTTCGTCACGGCCATACTCATGATGGTCGTTCCCGCTCTTTCCACCATTCATCTGCGTCTGATGAAGGGAGGCCACTAATGGCTGGCACAGCAAAGGACGTGAAGCCCCAGTCTCTTACTTTGACCCAGGAACTCATCCTGATGCTCCTCAACGAGGAGACCGGCTACTTCCACCAGGTGCCCGGTTGGGATTTGAACTGCGCCGTGGTCGGCGCCGTGCTTGCGGAGCTTTCAATCAGATCTCGCATTGACACGGACCTGGAGTCCCTGTTCGTCATCAACCGGACACCAACGGGCAATTCCAGCATCGATTCCATACTGGAAGAAATCGTAAACGAGTCGAATCGGCATAATACACAGTACTGGGTCGAACGGCTGGCTCCCCGTGCGGAAACCATCATTGATTCGGTTCTGGATCGCCTGGTAGAATTGAAGATCCTTGAACACCACGACGGCGAGTTCTGGACGCTGGCCCGTGCTGACTGGAAAACGGAATTGAACATCGATGCCGGTAAGGGTACTGCAAATCAGTTCATCAGAACGCGGATCAGCCGTGCGATCTTCATGAACGAGATCCCCGATCCGAGAGACGTTATTGTAATTTGCCTCGTCAATACGTGCGATGTGTTTCGATTCATGTTCCAACTCGATGACGAGACGGAGCAACGCATAGAGTTTATCTGCAAGATGGAAGTGATCGGCCGGTCTATCGCCGAAGCAGTCTCACACCAACTTGCCGGTCCGACGCTTCGACGTCCCGGTTTTACCAAGAAGATTCCGAGGGTACCGTTACGCAAGCTGATGATGCACCCGCATGTTCGAGACGGCAACCTCCACGCGCTCTTTGCGGACCTTGCGCTGGACTACGGTCCGGTGTTTGAGATCCGTCCTCCTTTCACCCGGCCCATGGTCTTTCTGGCCGGACCCGAGGCTAACCGCTGGGTGCATAAGCACGGGCGCATGTACCTGAGCGCAAAGGACTATTTCAGAGACTTCGAGAAAGTCTACGGCGCTTCCGGCCTCTTGCCTTCCCTGGACGGCGCCGATCATTTCCGCCTGCGCAAGTCCTTGTCTCCAGCGTATTCCCGCGGGAGACTCGCGGGGCAACTGGACAAGCTCTGCCATCATGCCTGGCAATATATGGCAAGCTTGAATGTCGGCGATTCCTATTCTGCTACGACCATGTGCCGGCAGATGATAAACGCCCAACTCTCGCCACTGTTTATCGGCATCGACACACAGGACCTGATGGACGATCTGATGCAGTACAAGGAACGGGCGCTCAGCGTGCACATCGCCAGGATGCTGCCCGAATTCACGCTGAACACCCCGGGCATGAAGCGCCGGGCGAAGTCCCTTGATACGCTGATGAAACGAGTCGAGGAGGGCCATACCCCCGCCCAACGGGCCGGAAAACCGCGGGACCTGGTGGACGATTATCTCAGTCTGCACGCGAGCGACCCGCAATTCCTCCCGGAGGCCAACCTGCGGTTTGCCTTTTCCGCTGCGTTGATCGCCAGCGTGTACCTTGGCGACACGTTCAGTCTGGTAGTCTACGCCATGGCGTCGCAGCCTGCGCTCTACGAGAAAATCCGAAATGAATCCGACGCCGTATTCGGGAACGGCGTTCCGGACATCGAGGCCTTCACACCGTCCGCGATCGATGTCACGCACCGCTTCCTCATGGAGTGTATGCGCATGTACCCGATCGTTCCCATGTCTGTTCGACACGTGATGAACACATGTGTGTTCGAGGGATACGAACTGCCCATGAGGGAACGGATCCACATCGCGCCGACCGCCTCGCATTACATGAGCGACATCTTTCCCGACCCGCACACCTTCGACATCGACCGCTACCTGCCGTCGCGCAATGAGCATCGCAGCCCCGGGTACGCCCCGTACGGACTGGGCACGCACATGTGTCTCGGCACCCGTTGGATGGAACTGCAATTGGCTGTCAACGTGCTGATGATTGCGCACTACTTCAAGATCGAAGTGTCGCCCGCAAACTATAAGCTGCGGTTCAATCCGTTTCCGTCTATGAAACCGAGCAAGAAGCTGCATTTCGTCATCTCCGAGCAAAGACACGAACTGCAGGTCTGAAGCCGTGGATACGAAAAGCCAGGGGAATTACCACAAATGGCGATGGCCGGACTCTCCAGAGAACTGAAAGATGCGAGCCGGGGTACGGACGTCAAGGGTCGCGTTCAGCGCTTTGAAGGCTGGATCGCCCGGGCGGCCCTGGGCGGCGATGGTGCGAATGAGTACGACCACGCAGCAACAGTGAAAGAGTACTATGATCTTTGCAGCGGGTTAATGGTGTGGGGTTGGAACGAATCCCTCCACTTCGCGCCACTTACGCCTGATGAAAGCCTGGAAGAATCCATTGTCCGGCATCAGCGGTTGATGATCGCGAAGCTGGAGTTGCGGCAGGATATGACGGTGGCCGACGTTGGTTGTGGAATCGGCGGCCCGATGCGTCGCGTCGTCCGGGAGGCCGGTGTCCGGGTTGTCGGAATCAATATCAATGAAATCCAGTTGGATAAGGCAAAGCGGTTGAACGCTGCAGCGGGGCTCGATCACATGGTCGACTATGAGGTGTGTAGCTTCATGGATATGGGCGGCATTGAGGACGAGACCTTTGACCGGGCCTATGCCATCGAGTCAACGTGCCACGCTCCGGACAAGAAACGCGCCTTCGCGGAGATCTTCCGCGTACTCAAACCAGGCGCTCTGTTTTGGGGTCAGGAAATGTGTCTGACCGAGAAATACGATCCGAAAGACAACCGGCACCGGACCATTGAGCAGGACCTCAGGCGCGGCATTGCGCTGAACGACATTGCGACGTTCGGGGAAGTGAATCACGGGCTTGAATCGGTGGGATTCCACGTCATCGAAGGGATGGACCGAGACGTCCGGAAGGGACCCTCCACCCCTTGGTATCGGCCAATGGAGAGTCGGCATGGGACACTGGGGAATGCACTAAACAGGCTCCCGTGGGGCCGTAAGGCCGTGATCGCAGGATCGAAGATGGCCGAAGCGCTAAGGCTGATTCCGAAGGGGTACTCGGAAGTGGTCCGACTCCTGGATCGAACTGCAGACGCTTATGTCGAGGGCGGCAGATCGGGTATCTTCACGCCGCTGTACTGTTTCCTGGCTCGTAAACCTCATTAGGCCCCGTTGACCTTGTCGAATCGGTCCATAGCCGATGCCGTCGGGCAGCACCTCGTTTGTCCAAATGGTGTGGATTCGCATAATTGATCGCTGCAAGACACTGAAGCGTCGAACCGAGCGTACCCGTCCGCAGAATCATACCAGGGATTTCAGATGACCCTTACCCAGTTTTACCGTTTCGCGGCGGTTGGGGGATTCAAGGCCGTTGTCCGTTACGCGGCCGTTATCCGTTTCGCGTTGGTTGCGGGATTCGTGATTTATGCGGCCAGCCTGGCCGGCCTGGCCGGCGCGAACGCGCAGTCGATCGATGAGGCCAGGACCGCTTTCGAGGAAGGCCGTTTTCTCGAGGCGGCGGATCTCGCGTCAGTCATCGGTACATCTGAAGGCTACGCCCTTGCGGCGCAATCGCTCGCTGTGTACGGTCACCATGTGGCTACTGAGGAGGACCGGAACGATATTTTGGAACGCGCGATAGAATACGGGGAAGAAGCAGTGCGCATCGATTCGGCCAATTCCGAAGCTTATTTCCAATCCGCGCACGCGGTTGGCCGATATGCGCAGAGTATCGGTAAGCTATCTGCGTTTCGCCGAGGCCTGGCGGGCAGGGCTCGCGATTTGCTCGAGACCGCGCTCACCATCTCCCCCGACTTCGCAGAGGCGCATATGGCCTTAGGGGGCTGGCACGCCGACATCGCCCGTGCCGGACGCGTTGTACGGTTCCTGTACAAGGGGAATCGGGAAAACGCCGTCATCCACTATGAACGGGCGCTGGAACTCGCACCGGACTCGAAGGTCGTGCTGCTGGAGTATGCCCTCAGGCTTCCCGATCTCGATCGCGAGGACGGCCGGGAGCGGGCCGGGAAAATGCTGTCGAGGGCGGCCGAACTACCGACACGGGACGCCTACGAGGAGTTCATCCAGCAGGGGGTGCTGGAGACTCTGGCTGAGCTGGAGGACGGCGGATAGCTTATAGAGCGGCAGATATCAGCAGGCATGAGCGATCTCCACCAGGACCGGACCACCTTCTACCTGTCTCCGATAAAGGTCGCATCGGTCAGGCTGTCGGTTGATCAGGATAGAACTGCCGGCAATAGCGCCGGAAAAGACCGATGGGTCCATCGGACTTGCACAGCCGGGGCGGCGTGCGAAACTGCTTTCGTTCCCAGATCACCACGTCCTGCAGCACGTCCCGTTTTTGCTGTGAAAGCATGATTTGCTGCATCAAGCGGTTACGCAACGCCATGGGGAGGAACCCCAGGCCCGAGATGAAACGCCGGGGTCTGCGGATTCCCTGCAATTGGCCCGCCAGCACGAGATCGATCAGGCTGCCATCGATCGGCGTGGGCAGTACCCACAGTCTCAAGTGCATATCGATCGTTTTTTCGTGGACTTCGACATAGGAGTATCCCAGCCCGTGGATATGGGCGACGGCCGATACTTCATAGGTGAGGTCCTTCAAGCCCATAATGCTGCGGACGCGCCTGAAGTTGAAACAGCTCTTCAGGTAGGCTCCGTCCACCGTCACCGGGCCGACCGGGTCCACATTGTCATAGCCGTGTACGTAGCGCAGGTGTCCGATATCCACGGAGTTCTCCGCCGTTTCCTGTGGATGGCCGCGAAAACGCAGGGTTCTGAATCCCAGTTCGCCCCACTCGTTACCGGTCGGAGAATCGTCCGGAAGGTGCCAGTGCGCAGGGCGGCCGCCGATTCCGTACCACGCGAAAACCAGGCCGGAGATCTCCCGGGTTTCATACACGGTCAGTTTCGCGGCTTTCGGCGCCGGGGCGTTGGGCGTCGCGACGCATTGACCCGTCGCATCGAACTCGAAACCGTGGAACGGACAGACCAGGCGGCCACCGTGTATCTTGCCGCCGACCTGAGGTCCCAGGTCGGAACCCAGGTGCGGACAAACCGCGTCGGCCACGCAGATACGGCCTTCCTCGTCACACCATGCGACGATGTTCTCCCCCATCCACGTCTTCTCGATCAGTTTTCCCCGCAACAGGGTATCGCGCGTGGTTACCAGGTACCAGCCTTCCGGGAAGGGGGGTAGGCCACCCGGTGCGTGCCCGGTACGGTGTACGGTATCTGCGTCGGCCGTGGAGGTTGCTATCGTTTCGGAGGAATGCAAATCCAGTCCTTTCGTTATCCTCCTCGGCGCTGGTGAATTCGTCCGGGTTTCGAAGGGCCGCCGGGGTCAAGAAACGCGATGGTATTCCTCACTGTAAGTAGTATAACTACAATGCATTAACGCGACAAGCAGGAATTGGCCCGAACAGGTGTAGCGGGGATTGCGGCGGCGCAGACACGCGGGATTCCCGTCGTTCGTTGCCCGTTCCCCGGACAGTCGAAGCCTGTCGCCCGTTGCGGTTTTCAACCTCTCGCCTTCCGGAAACGCCAGCCGTGCAGAATCCTTCCGTAGTAATTGAACATGCGCCTGGCCCCGGGGTCATCGAAGGGATATTCAGCGCCTATCCGCGAGGCGGCGGCGAGTCCCGTTACAAAGCAGGTTTCCTGGCTGTTCATCAGGGTGTGGGCGCCGCAGTGCCAGGTCCGCCGTCTGCCCTGGATGAAACGGAACAGATGGATGAGCCAGGCGACATGGCGCACATCATGCACGATGTGCTGGAACCACCACTTCTCGACGATCTTCCGTTCATCGATGGGCGTGACCGGGTTGTAGGTCACCAGGCAGGGTTTGTCGGACCGGTTGGCCCATGGTTGCTGGTTGTGCATGATGTAGGTTATTTCATAGTTGTCCGGCCTGGCCCCGTACTGTTCGATATGATTGCTCCGCGTCTCAAGTGGTTTCACTTCGTTGTCCGGCAGGACGGAGGCGTCCGAATGCACGACCGTGTGGTTGTGGAGTTCGCTTTCATAACGGATCGACGACAGAATGTACCGCTCCAGGAACGTGGGCCGGTCGAGCAGCATCAGCGTCTGGTTCGCGTTGCAGGCGAAGATCACCTCGTCGAACTTCTCCTCTGCTCCGTCCGGATCCTCGATCACGACGCAGTTCGGCCGGCGGTACACCTTACGAACGGGCCGGCCGAGGTAGATCTTGTCCCTGAAATCAACTGACAGGTTTTCGAAGAAACGACGCGTGCCCTGGTCCCACGTCTGCATGGGCGTCGCGGATTCGATATCGAAGAACTCCAGGTACCGCGCAAAAAGCGACGCGGGCATATCGAACACGTTCGTCGCCATCAGGAAATTGACGAACATGGGTTTCAGGATCTTGTACCTGAAGTCCCCTGAAAAACCGCCCAGGTTGAGCACGGTCCCCATGCTGACGTAATTTAAGGGATTGAGCGTGTTGACGAGACTCGACCGGGAATGGGTCAGCCGGCCGAGCCGGTGAAGGCGCTTCAGAAGCCGTTGAAACCGGACAATCTCCGGCTGCAGCTGCCTTCTTATGTCGGAGTCGAAATCGTGGGCGTATACCTGGCCGTGGTATTTCACGCTGTAGTTGAACCGGGTATCGAGCAGTTCGATGCCGAACTTCCGCATCAGCAACAGAATGTGGTGGTAGACCGATGGGATCAGTGCGGTGACGGAAATGTCGAAGGGAATGGAACCGCCGTCATCCTGCGGCATATCGGCAGTGATCGCGTTTCCGCCCACCTGCTGCCGGGCTTCGTAAATCCGGAAATCGAACCGGTCTGGATGTTGATTCAACGCCCACGCTGCGCCCAGCCCGGATATCCCACCGCCGATAATGGCTATACGTCGACGTTCGGGCGCGCGCTCTCCCGTCGTCATGCGTACACACTCCTCTGTACTCATCGTCATTGCCTATCCGCGGATAGACACTTACTTATTTTGATCCCCTCCCTGAACATAAGAACTTTTAACTCTGGATAAACCATGGTCGATTTAATTCATTGCGGAGCTTAAAACTTCAGAGAAAGGTGATATTGATTTGCACAAGCAATAACTCGAACTATTCGATTTGCGCGAACTTTTTGCTATAGCTGGGTACTTGTCCAAGTGATCAACGTACAAGAACACATACGTTTAGCATCTATTTTACAGAAATACTGAACAGAAAGTAGATGTTTCATTTTACTAATTTACAGGTTACCGTGGAATAGCTACATGGCAAGGAATCCAAGTGGTGTCTCAAAAAGTGTCGCTCATGAAGTTTATCGGAGTGTGTCGAGCCAGCCGCATGAAAACCGTAAAGGAAACAAGATATCGAAGGTGTTTATAGCTATTTTGATCTTCTTTAGCATGGATGCTGGAAGATTAATGGCTCAAGAGCATTACACTGGACAAACTATCGAACAGATCCTCGAACTGCCGGAAAAAGAAATCGACCTGGGTATCGCGTGTCTGGTGCTCGCAAAGGATGCTTATCCTCAGATTGATATAGCTAGGGAACCTCTGATCTACCCGGTTGTCCGACCACGAGGTAAGATATGAGTCAGCTCAGAGTACAATCATGCTGAAAATGGTGTCGTTTGGGGTACTTGTGAGGGTGTTTCCGGTCCCGGCCGGGCTCCGGAACGTCCTTTCCGACCGGTATCGACCGGTCTGGACGCACTGCGCCCTATGTGGCCGCCAGTTCCCGCCGGACCAGATGGAAATTGGCCAGGGCAAACAGGGTGAAGAGCTGGGCGGTGTTCTTGGCCAGCCCCCGGTACCTCACCTTGCGATAGCCCCACAGATGCTTGATGACGCCGAAGGGATGCTCGACCCGCGCCCTGGTGCGATTGCTCTTGCGGTTGAACGAGACGTCCGCGCAGTTGAGTCGCTTGCCCCGACGAGCCTTGCGAAGCACCCGCCATTCGACATCGTCGGCCTCGGCCCGTTCCTTGCGCCCCTGGTCCGCATAGGCCTTGTCCCCGTAGATCGCCTGCTCCTCGCCGTGCAGACAGGCCTCCATCACCTGGGAATCATGCACCGAAGCAGGCGTGGTCGCCACGCTGTGCACCCGGCCCTTCGTATCCGTGCCCACGTGGGCCTTCATGCCGAAATGCCAGGTGTTGCCCTTCTTCGTGCTCGCCATCTCCGGGTCCCGCTTGCCGTCCCGGTTCTTCGTGGACGACGGCGCGTGGATGATCGTGGCGTCCACGATAGAGCCTTCGCGCACCAGAAGACCCCGATCCGACAGATAGCGCCTGGTCTGCTCGAACAACGCTTCGGTCAATCCATGGGCTTCCAGAAAATGGCGGAACTTGCAAATCGTCGTCTCGTCCGGCACGCCGTTCAAATCCACTCCGGCGAAGCGGCGCATCGATTCCACGTCGAGCAGACTGTCCTCCATGGCCGGGTCGCTCAAGGCGTACCACTGCTGCATGAAATAGATCCTGAGCATCACAGAAGCCCCGATCGGGCGACGACCGTTGCCCGGCTTCGGATAGTGCGCCAGGACCGGCCCGAGCAAAAGGTCCCAGGGAAGCACCGCGTCCATCTCGCCCAGAAAGCGTTCCTTGCGCGTCTTCTTCTTCTTCTGATCGTA
>JAPOOT010000284.1 GCA_026713285.1 Gemmatimonadota bacterium
AGCCAGCAGGCGCAGTCGTGTCCCTGCGCCACGCCCTTCAAATCCGGATCGTCTTCGCACAGATCGAATCGGCTGGGGCACCGCGGCGAAAACCGGCAGCCGGCAGGCAGGTTGATCAGGTTCGGCGGCAGCCCGTCGATGGGTTCCATGCGCTCCTTCACCGTGGCACCGAGCTTGGGGACGGACTGGAGCAGTCCGTGCGTGTAGGGATGCTTGGGATCGTCGAGCAGCGTATCCACCGGTCCCGATTCGATGATCCGGCCGGCGTACATGACGATCACCCGGTCGCACACCTCGCCCACGACCCCGAGGTCGTGGGTAATGATGACGACGGACATGTTCAGTTCTTCCTGCAGCTTCATCATCAGTTCCAGGATCTGCGCCTGTATGGTGACGTCCAGCGCCGTGGTCGGCTCGTCCGCGATGAGCAGTTTCGGGTTGCACGCGATGGCCATGGCAATCATCACGCGCTGCCTCATGCCCCCGCTGAACTGGTGGGGGTAGTCGTTGAGGCGCTGCTCCGGGCTTGGGATGTTGACCATCTGCAGCAGTTCGATGCTGCGGTCCGTGGCCTCTTTCTTGTCGAGGCCGAGATGGAGCTGGAGGGGCTCCCGCAGCTGCCATCCTATGGTCAGTACCGGGTTGAGGGACGTCATCGGGTCCTGGAACACCATGGAGACGATATTGCCCCGGATTTTCTGCATTTCGCGTTCCGAGATGGTGCGCAGGTCCACCGCCGGTTCGTCGGCCCCCGGCCTGAACAGGATGTTGCCGTTGACGATGCGGCCCGGAGGACTCGGGATGAGCCGCATGATGGAAAGCACGGTGGCGCTCTTGCCGCATCCGCTCTCCCCCACGATGCCCACCGTTTCCCCTTCCGCCACGTCGAAACTGACGTCGTCCACGGCCCGCACCGCGCCGCCGCGGGTCAGGAAGTGGGTCGAAAGGTTCTCAACTTTCAGTAAGGGTTCCATGAATCCATGCTTCCCTGTGACAGGGCGCACGCGGCGAGACGCCGGTTCGCGCCGTACCCCGCTTCCGCCGTGCCGTCATCCCGCGTCTATTCCTCTTCCTGGGTCTTGGCCTCTTCGATGACCTTGTTCTCGATTTCCTTCGGTATTTCCTCGTAGCGGACGAATTTCCGTGCGTGGCTGCCGCGCCCGTGCGTTATCGATCGCAACACGGTCGAATACCGGTACAGTTCGGCCAGGGGCACTTCGGCCCGCACCACCTGGTTGCTCCCCCGCGGCGACATGCCCAGGATGCGTCCGCGCCGGCTGGAAAGATCGCCCATGACGTCGCCCATATAGTCTTCCGGGACGACCACGTCCACTTCGTAGATCGGTTCGAGCAGGACGGGCCGGGCTTCCATGAAGGCCTTCTTGAAACCCATGGACGCGGCGACCTTGAAGGCCATTTCGGAGGAATCGACCGTGTGGAAGGAGCCGTCGTAGAGCGTGGCCTTCAGATCGACCACGGGATACTTGGCCATCACGCCCTCCACCATGGCCTCCTGGATGCCTTTGTCCACCGCCGGAATGAAGCGTGTCGGGACGGCGCCGCCGACGATGCCGTTGTCGAATTCATAACCGTCGCCGCGCTGCCTGGGTTCCACGCGCAGCCAGACGTCGCCGAACTGTCCGCGACCTCCGCTCTGCCGTTTGAACCGGCCCTGGGCCTCGGACCTGCCCTTGATCGCCTCGCGGTAGGGTATGCGCGGCTGCACCATCTCGACTTCCACACCGAAACGACGGCTGAGCCGCTCGACGATGAGGTCCAGGTGCATTTCGCCGGCTCCGGCCAGGATCAGCTGCTTGATCTCGCTGTTGAACTGGAAGGTAAAGGAGGGATCTTCCTCGTGCAGCCGGGAGAGGCCGGTACTGATCTTCTCCTCGTCTTCCTTGCTCTTCGGCAGGATGGCCACGTTCGCCACCGGCTCGGAGAAGGTCACCCATTCCAGGTCGAAGGTTTTCTGTCGTGTACTGAGCGAGTCGCCGGTGTGGGTATCCTTCAGCTTGACCGTCGCCCCGATCTCGCCGGCGCGGATGACGTTCAGTTCATGCCGTTCGTGGCCGTTCGTCTGGTAGATCTGACCGAACCGCTCCGCCGTGTTCTTGGACGAGTTGTAGACGTCGCCGCCGTGCTTGATCTCGCCGGAATACACCCTGAAATAGGTGAGTTCTCCGATATGGGCTTCGGAAACCGTCTTGAAAACCAGGGCCGCCAGGGGCCCGGATGGGTCGGAATCCAGGGCGATTTCTTCGTCGCCTCCCGAAGGGGTGACCGTAACCGGCGGCCGGTCCGCCGGGCAGGCCAGGTACGCTCCCACCGCGTCCATCAAGCCGGAGACCCCGATATTCCGCGTAGCCGATGTCGCCATGACAGGGTAGATCGCGCCTTCCCGCACACCCTTTCGCAGTCCTTCCAGGAGCTGCTCATCGGTCAATGCGCCTTCTTCGAAGTAAACCTCGAGCAACCCGTCGTCGGATTCCGCCACCGCCTCCATGAGCTTTTCCCGGTACTCCTCCGCCAGGTCGGCGAGATCGCCGGGGATTTCGCCGCGGCTGTCCTTGCCGTTATCGGAGGTCACCGCCTCCATGGCGACCAGGTCGACAACGCCCTCGAAGCCTTCGCCTTCGCCGATGGGGATCTGCAGGGGGACGGCCTGCGTGCCGAACCGTTCCTGGATGCGGCCCAGCGCGTCGTAGAAGTCGGCGTGTTCCTTGTCCAGCAGGTTGACCACCACCATGCGGGGCAGGCCGTACTGTTCTGTATATTCCCAGGCGCGTTCGGTCTCCACCTCGAT
>JAPOOT010000289.1 GCA_026713285.1 Gemmatimonadota bacterium
CGGGATGAAAACAAGTTGGAGAATCATGCAGGCGCCGCTTTCTTATGAGAGACGGCCATGAGAAACTAAGAACCTTGGGGACATGTTTCTGAGGTGGTTTACATGATCTACTGGAAGGACATCATTGAAGAATAACTCCTTTCCAGTATGTACCAGTAAAGACCTCTCCCTCGCCCGGAACCCCGGTGGATCTTCTCTGACGGGCTCGTCCGGTGGGCAGCTTGGCTTACACGGCAGAAAAGGAAATCCGATGGCTGAAATGACCGGTTACCGGTATATCGCGGAGATGCTGAGCGGCTACGGGATCAGGGCTGTCTTCCACGTTCCCTATGTCCTGGACGGCGCCCTCGTGGAGATGGAGAAACTGGGTATCCGCCGGGTCCGGTGCCATTCCGAGAAAGCCGCGGCCTACATGGCCGACGGCTACGCGCGGGTCGCCGGCGGTCCCGGCATCGCCATGGCGCAGTCCGTCGGCGCGGCCAATCTCGCCGCCGGGCTCCAGGACGCCTGGCTCGCGTGCTCTCCGGTCATCGCCCTGTCGGGCCGCTGGATGCCCCACTACCTGTACCGGCAGGCCTACCAGGAGATCGATCACCGGCCCCTCTACGATCCGGTCACCAAGTTCAATGCCTACGTGGATGGCGTGGAACAGATCCCATTCCTGTTGCGCCAGGCCTTCCGCGAGGCCACCACCGGCGCGCCGCGTCCGGTCCACCTGGACTTCCTGGGTCTTTCCGGCGATCTCGCGGCGGGATCGAAGTTCGATGCCGAGGCGATCGCAGAGGCGTCCTTCGCCCGGTATCCGGCATTTCGTCCCGAGCCTGAACCCGTGCGCGTAACGGAGGCGGCAAAACGCATCGCGCGGGCCGAGCGGCCCGTCCTGGTTGCGGGAGGGGGCGTGACGGCATCAGGCGCGCAGGCCGAAGTGGTCCGTCTCGCGGAGAAGCTCTCGATACCGGTGGCGACCTCCCTCAACGCCAAGGGGACGATCCCCGAGGACCACACGCTGTCGGCAGGCGTGGTCGGCACCTATTCCCGCAAGTGCGCCAACGAGATCGTCGCCGAGGCGGACCTCGTGATTTTCGTGGGAAGCCATACCGGCGGACAGGTCACCCATTTCTGGCAGATTCCCCAGCCCGGGACACCAGTAATTCAAATCGACGTGGACCCTTCCCAGATCGGCCGGAACTATCCTGCAGAAGTCGCCATCCAGGGCGACGCGAAGGTAACGCTGGAGCGGTTCATCGAGACCATTGAACCCGTGCCGTCGAGACCGTCGTGGACGGCTCGCGTGCGGGAACGCGTCCAGGCCTGGCGGACCGAGTTCGACGGACTGCTCAGGTCCGACGCTGTGCCGATCCGTCCCGAGCGGCTTTGCCGCGAAATCACCGAATTCCTCCCATCGGACGCCATATTCCTCTCTGACACAGGCCATGCCGGCATCTGGACGGGTACCATGATCGAGATAACGCAATCCGGGCAGACCTTCCTGCGCTGCGCCGGGTCCCTGGGCTGGGTCTTCCCCGCGGCCATGGGCGCCAAGTGCGCCGCCCCGGACCGTCCCGTCATTTGCTTCACCGGCGACGGCGGATTCTGGTACCATCTGGGGGAATTGGAGACGGCTGCCCGGTTCGGCATAAGCACCGTCACGGTGATCAACAACAACCGTTCCTTCAACCAGTGCCGGGGCGGGTTCGAAGGCGCGCACGGCGGGCGGGACCAGGGGTCGGACGACCTGTGGGTCTTCGAAGACGTAGACTTCGCCGAGGTGGCGAAATCCATGGGGTGCTTAGGGATACGCGTGGTAGACCCGGCGGGAATCCGTCCCGCTTTGGAACGGGCCGTCGCGGCGAACGGACCGGTCGTCGTCGACGTGGCCACCGATATTGATGCCATGGCGCCGACGGCTTACGTGCCGGAGTAAAGGCAGGCGATTGTAATCGGTGATCCATGATCTATTCTATCACAGTCCGCGATGGTACCTTAGACGCCCGAACCTGATAAAGAATTGGTTTTTTGTTAGATAAATGTTTCGTACATTAAGAAAAGACCGCCTTAGTTTCGCTCAGACCATCCCATCAGCTCCATACAGGAGGTCCGTGATGCGATGCCTGGTATTCACCCTTGCCTTGACCTTCGCCGGATGCGCGACGTACAGCCAGATCGGATCGGGCGACTCGCGCGATGCAAGTGCGCTGTCCGGACCGGGAATGACGGTGACCTGGTTTGACAGCCGGGGTGGGTATCCATCTGTCGGGTACTACGACGTGCAGACCGTCTTCAGTACAAAGGAACTGGGGAACGGTCCTTATGTCCGCGTCGCGGCGTTGCACATCACGGGGACGTCGCCAAAGGACCTCCTCGGCATGTTGCGGATGCAGGCTTCGCGGATCGGCGCGAACCGGCTGCTCATCGTCAAAGCGGAGGAGAAGATAGAAGAAGTCTATCTGTATTCCGGGCTTGAGAACGTGGCCGGGTTTTTCTCCGGTGAGAAAATGGCCGCGGATCGTAGAGACGAAGCATACACGCTCCGGATCGAAGCGATCGCGATCAGAATGACGGTTGATCGGACAACCCTGGAACCGTCCCGTCAATGGAACGACCGGCCCACCGTGTACCAACCCCGCCGGCCGTATGACCGGCCCACTGTGTACCGGCCCCGTCGACCGGATGACCGGCGAAACGTGAAGCCACCCCGTCGACCGGATGACCGGCGAAACGTGAAGCCACCCCGTCGACCGGATGACCGGCGAAACGTGAAACCACCCCCACCACGGGAGGAGCCGGCACCGGTGAAGCCGCCTCCGCCAAAGGACGATCAGCCAGCCGAGAAGCCGCCTCCTCCAAAGGATGACCGGCCAAACTTGAAGCCACCCGGTCTGAAGACGAAGACCCACCGACCGTGAAGGGACTCTCGTGTCCAGCTAGTAAAGGATGATGTGTTGGATGCAGGTTTGCCGACTTGAAAACCAATGGAGACGTTCAAGATTCGAATCTAGCGCTATCGGCGTCCGGAAGGATCCCGCCCTCGTCCCTGGGCAGCACGGACAGGGGGAGCGCGATCGAGGAACCCGCGTCGACCGGGAGCGTGACCCCCGTAATCCACCGGGACTCCTCACTGGCCAGGAAGACGGCCGCGTGGCCCACGTCCCAGGCCGTGCCCTCGGTGCCCAGCGGCGTGGAGCGCATGCGAAGCTTGCGATGGGCTTCCGACAATCCGGCGGTGAAGGACCCATGCAGGTGGCCGGGAGCGATGCAATTTACGCGGACCCCGTCTTTACCGTGCTGCACCGCCATGTTGATGGTGAGGGCGATGACGCCGCCCTTGGACGTTTCATAGGCGACGTTGTATGACCATCCGCTCCGGAATCCGTCGATGGACGCCACGTTGATGATGGAGCCGCCGCCTGTTTCCGCCATGGCCGGTACGGCGAACCGGCACGCGAGCATCATGGCCTTGAGATTAACATTCATGATCTCGTCCCAGTGCGCCTCGGGCACGTCCACCACCGTACCTGGATAGCTGACCCCCACATTGTTGAATAGGACGTGGAGCCCGCCGTAACGGTCTACCACGGTTTCGGTCATGGACCTGCAGTCTGCCAGCCGGGTCACGTCCCCGGTGAAAATAGAGGCAGTTCCCCCTTCTTTCTCGATGGTTTCAAGTGTCCTGCCGGCGTTCTCCTCGCTCCGGTCCGCCAGCAGCACCTTCGCGCCTTCCCGGGCGAGGAGCAGGGCGGTCGCCTGCCCGGTGCCCGCCACGTCGCTCTGCGTGCCCGCGCCCGTCACGATGGCCACCTTGCCGTGCAGGCGGGGCTTGCGAATCGTCATTAAAACTCCCTGTTAATCAGAAAATCACCATCTTAATGGCTGCGCCGCGCGATGGCTGCGCCGCGCGATGCGCCGAATCAGCGTGTCTCACGATCAGAAGATCTCCGCGCCGCCCGCAACGACCAGGTCCACGGCCGTGAGGTAGTCCGATTCGGGCGAGGCCAGGAAGGCGACCGTCTGGGCCACGTCGTCGCCCCGGGCTACCCTTCCCAGGGGTGAGATGTCGGTTTTTTCCTGGATGAATTCCTGGTGGGCCTTGCTGTTTTTCCAGGATTCTCCGAGGATGGCGCCATCGGATACGGCCTCGGCAATGAATCCCACGCGTTCGGTATCGACCGCGGTGGGCGACACGGAATTGACGTTGATGCCGTGAGGACCGAGTTCCTGCGCCAGCGCCTGGGTGAAACGGATGATGGCGGCCTTGGAGGCGCAGTAGGCCGAGAACCTCGGGCGTCCGATCTTGCCCGACGTGGAGGCGATGTTGATGATCTTGCCGCCGCTTCCCCGTTCGATCATGTGGCGCGCCGCGGCCCGGCACATGAGGAACACGCCCCGGGCGTTGACGTTCATTTCCTTGTCCCAGGCCTCTTCATCCATATCGACCACGAGGACGCGGTCCTTACCCGGAAGGGAACCGGCCCCGTTCACCAGGATGTCTATGCGCCCGAACCGTTCGATCCCCCGCGATACGAGGCCAGCCACGTGGTCGGACTTCGAGACGTCGGCCAGGATGGCCTCCGCTTCCCGCCCCGCCGCCTCGATCTCCCTGACCACCGAGGGCAATCCCTCCCATTCCGACGAATCTCCGGGATAGGGGTTGGTGACCAGATCGCTGACGATGACGTCGGCGCCTTCCCGGGCGAGGCGCGTGGCGACGGCCCTGCCGATGCCACGTTCGCCGCCCGCACCGGTGACCAGGGCGGTTTTGCCGTGGAGGTTGTACATGGATTGTTCCTTCTTCTGGCTGTTTATTACTCGCCCTCTCTCCGGGGCCGCACCACGGTCTCGCCATCGTCCTCCACGAGGGGATGGTGATAGATGTAGGGCGGCTCCAGCACGGCGCGCTGCGCCTCGGTCAGCTCCGAGGTCCATTCGGGCTGGTTGGCCTCGTAGATCCCGCCGGCGTAGTGGAGATACTTGGGCGTATACCGGTACAGGGCGACGCGCCGGTCGTTCCTGCCGCGCCAGGGCAGCGTGCCGTGGGCGGTAGCCTCGTTGAAGATCACCAGGTCGCCGGCTTTCTGGACGATGTGATGGACCAGGTCCTGGTTGGCCTCCCAGGTCAGGATATCCTCGGGACATGGCAAGTTGGCCTTGTGGCTGCCCGGTATGACGCAGAGACCGCCCGCGCCGGGATCCACGTCCGCCATGGCGAACTGGCACACGATGAGGCCTGATCGCATGCGCCCGTTGTGGTAGTGGTAATAGCGGGAACCGTTGAAGGTCGCGTTTCCCGAGCCGTGGATCTTGAGGCCCTCGCAGCCCGATTCGGCGACCAGCACGTCGACGCCGTGGTCGAGCTTCCAACCACGCCCGAACAGGGTGTTCAGATAGGGAATGATCTTCGGATGGGCCAGGAGGTTGCGGAAGGGTTGGCACCACGGCTGCGGCCAGGTGAGCATGCCCTCGTAGTGGCGAAAGGGCGCATGCCGTCCTTCGAAGGGCCTTCCCCGCCAATCGCCGCTGAGTTCGTTGGGTCCGTCGTAGGATCCGAGCCGGTCCGGATTGGCGTCGAGGGCCTCGTTCAGCGCTTCGACTTCGTCCCCGTTCAGGAAACCCCGCACGTGAAGAAAGCCCTGCAGGTCGTACAGGTACTGTTCCTCTTCGTTCATGGTCGAAAAGGCCGGTGTCTCGGCCATGGAGCGTCCTCCCTGGATGCTGTTCCTAACGATCTGGATGGCGCATGCAGAAATTACTGGTGTTATGCACAGAAAGATAGCCGGCGCGGCACCGCGCGCAACGACAAAAAGCGCTTCGAGGACCTCACGCGGGACGCAGAAAACGACGATCCGAAACCCTTCGACGCGTCCACAAAATGCCTTGACAGTCCTGCGGGGGCCGGTTAACGTCACGTAGTCCCCGCCATGGGGTGACCACGGGTCTGTGACCTAAAATGATCGTTGTGTTTTTCCTTGAGAAAACTACGCCCCGAAACTACGGGATGCCGTGTCCGAAGAACCCGAAGTACCCGAGCAGATCGAAGCGCAACATCTCGACCGTCCGACGGTTCCCGAACTGGATGAGTTCCTTGGCTTACCCTTCAAGGTGCTCGACGACGGGTTCGTCCGCGTCGTGGACTACATGGGCAGCGATCACTCCATCGTGCAGGCCGCCCGTGTTTCCTACGGCGCCGGAACCCGGCAGGTCCACCAGGACCGGGGGCTGATCCGCTATCTCATGCGGCATCAGCACACCACCCCCTTCGAGATGTGCGACATCAAGTTTCACCTGCGGGTGCCCATGGACTGCTGGCGCCAGTGGATCCGTCACCGGACGGCCTCTGTCAATGAATACAGCACCCGCTACTCGCTGGCGATCGACGCGGCGCAGACCACCCCGCCCGATGCGTGGCGGTTCCAGGCGCAGGGCAACCGCCAGGGCAGTGGCGGTTTCGTCGACGAAACACAGGGAGCGCGTTTTTCCGAGAAGGAACAGGAGCTTCAGGAGGCCGCCCGGTCCCGCTACGAAGAGCGCATCGAAGCCGGCATCGCCCGGGAACAGGCCCGCAAGGATCTTCCCCTTTCCACGTACACGGAAGCCTATTGGAAAGTGAATCTCCTGAACCTGCTTCGGTTTCTGCTCCTGCGCATGGACGATCACGCCCAGTGGGAGATCCGGCAGTACGCCCATATTATCGGACACCGCATCGTGTCCGCCTGGTGTCCCGTGGCATGGCAGGCCTTTCTCGACTACAGCGTGAACGCCATGCAGCTGACCCACCTGGATTGGGAGATCATCCGGGCGATTCAGGCTGGAGACGACAAGGCAATACAGGATCTGCTGGTGGAGTACCGGTTCGTTTCGAAATCCGGTGCCCTGCGCCGCAACCGGGAGCGGGATGAACTCGAAGCCAAGTTGCAGAAGCTGAATATCCCGATTCCATGGCGATCCGGTGATGATCCCGCCTAGCGACACCGGGTACGTGGCCAATGCCGGTCGGTCCGCGACCGCGAACAACCCGATATGCGGTAACCGATGAGTCGAGGCAAACCCGAGACGGTATCCCGGAGGTACGATGTCCCCGACGCCAACGTCCGGTCCGGGATACGCGATGCCCTGGATCGCTTCGGTCCGTCTGAGCACAGGGCCGAAGCCTGGTGCGATTGGGTGATGGTATTCGAGGATGAAAAGGAAAAGCTGGTCCTCAAGCAGTACCGGAAAGGTACGCTGATGATCCAGGGCAGGGGGGAACACCTGCTCCGAGTGATCCTGCACGTTCTTTCGCCCTTTCTGGCAAATTCGGGTGAATCGGAAGACTCCGGAGAGGGCGCCGGCGGCGCAATGGCTCGCGGCGGTGAGAAGACCCGAAAGCTTCCGCTTCCGCACATCGGCACGGACGAGTCCGGCAAGGGCGACTATTTCGGTCCGCTGGTGGTGGGCGGCGTCCTGGTGGAGACGGGATCCCGGGAGAAACTGGCTGCACTGGGCATCCGGGACTCCAAGAAACTGGGCGACGCCAAGTGCCGCGAACTGGCGGCCGGGATCCGGCGTATCTGTGTCGGAAAGTACCGCGAGATAATCATTCCACCGGAGCGATACAACACGCTGTACGAGGAGTTTCGCCGGGAAGGCAGGAACCTCAACCATCTCCTGGCCTGGGCCCATGCCCGCGCCATCGAATCCTTGCTGGAGTGCGCCGTCTGCCGGCTGGCCGTGGCGGACAAGTTCGGCAACGAGCACTACATCCGGTCCCGTCTCATGAACAAAGGCCGGGAGATCGAGCTGATCCAGGAACATCGGGGAGAGCGTTACCTGGCCGTCGCCGCGGCGTCGATTCTCGCCCGCGACCGATTCCTGGAGCACATGGAAAGACTGTCCGGCGAGGCCGGCCTGCCGCTGCCCAAAGGCGCCGGGACACAGGTCGTAACCGCAGCCAGGAAATTCGTCGAACGGCATGGCGTGGATAAACTGTCCGCCGTGGCCAAGATGCACTACAAGACCACGGCCCAGGTTGTGTAACCCCGGTTTTTTTGTTAAAATCAGATCAGACGGATCGTCGTGTTTTGGATTGAACCGCTGGATATGTGAACCGGCTGTACAGGGAGCGTGCCCCGGATGCGACAGACGACGCTATACGCGCATACAAGGTTCCAGATCGCGCCGGTAGACCCGAGGATCTTCGGCGGGTTCCTGGAGCATATCGGCCGGGCCGTCTACGAGGGCGTGTATGATCCGGACTGCGCGCATGCGGACGAGGACGGATTCCGGAAGGACGTCATGGAGGCCCTCGAACGCCAGTCCATGACCGTCATGCGGTATCCCGGCGGAAATTTCGTCTCCGGCTACCATTGGATGGACGGCGTGGGCCCCCAGACCCTGCGTCCCACGGTGCGGGAACTCGCCTGGCAGAGCGTGGAGCCGAACGCCTTCGGAACGGACGAATTCATCCGGCTCTGCCGCAAGATGGACTGGCGGCCCATGCTCACGGTCAACCTTGGAACAGGCTCCCCCGAGGAAGCCAGGAACTGGGTCGAATATTGCAACTGTCCCGCGGGTACGAGTTACGCCGACCTGCGGGTGAGCAACGGGGAGAAAATGCCCTACGACGTCGACCTGTGGTGCCTGGGCAACGAGATGGACGGACACTGGCAGCTCGGTCACGTGCCGGCGGACCAGTACGCGATACGGGCCCAGCAGGCCGCGAAGATGATGAAGGACGCGGACCGGCGGATCGAACTGGTCGCCTGCGGTTCCTGCTCCGTGGATATGTTCGAAACCTACATGGAATGGGACCGCCAGGTCCTCGACTACCTGGGCGATTATGCCGACTACATCAGTCTCCATCGTTACGTGGGCAATCCGGAGGACGACACCCCGGACTACCTGGCGGTCACGAACTCCATCGACCGGCAAATCGAGGAGATGGACGCGGTTTGCCGTTTCGTTCAGGCAAAGCGAAGAAGCCCCAAACGCGCTTACCTGTGCTTCGACGAATGGAACGTCTGGTACAAGAACCACGAAACGGACGGAGAGGGCAAATTCGCCCCGCACCTGGTGGAGGAGATCTACAATCTCGAAGACGCCCTCGTCGTGGCCGGTTTCCTGAACAGCTTCGTACGCCACGCCGACACGGTTCGCATCGCGAACATAGCCCAGATCGTCAATGTCATCGCCCCGCTGATGACGCGGGGCGACGACCTGCTCGTACAGTCCATATTCCACCCCTTCACGATGTATGCGAAGCGGCGCGAAGGCACGTCGCTGCGGCTAAGCGTGGATGGCGCAAGCTACAAGAGCGAGCAGTACGGCCGGGTGAACTACATTGACGCCGCCATGATACAGAACGACAGCGTGCTGAACGTCTTTGTGACGAACCGAAGCACGGACACCGCCGTACCCCTCCGCATCGTGCTCGAAGACCGGCCGATCGAATCGCTGGTCAGCGCCGAAATCCTTACCGGGGGCGAAGATCCAAAGGCCGCCAATTCGTTCGAGCAGCCGGACCGGGTCGTCAAGCAGCCGTTCCGGGAGATAAAGATCGCCGGGGGCAGGGTGCAGTGCTTTCTACCCCCGTTGTCCTTCGCGGCCATGACCTTCGAACTCGAGAAATGGTAGTCCGCTGGCCGCGCGTCGGAACAATCCGGAGATCTAAGGTTTCAGTTCCGGCGTGATCTGCACGCTTGCGCAATCTTCCCATGCCAGATATCCCAGAACGTGACACACTTTCCCGCCGCGCCGCCCTCAGGATCGGCGGCGGCGCCCTGCTCGGCGCGGCCCTGCTCGGCTGCGGAGGGAGCCGGGACGACCGGACAGTCCTGCGATTCATGACGGCGCAGACCCTGGAAAAGCACCGGTCCCTCGAGCCGCTCATCGCCGAGTTCATGGAGATCCATCCCGGCATCCGGATCGAACACGTGAAGGTGCCCTGGGACCAGGCCCATTCGAAGTATCTCACGGCGATCCTCGGCGGCGCGCCTCCCGACGTCATGACCATTCCGAGCTGGTGGGTGACCGAGTTCCGCGCCATGGGCGCCCTCGAGGACCTCGCCCCGTGGGTCCGGGACTGGCCCCATCTGCAGGGGTATACGGAGCAGGTGAAACGGCTGACCCGGGCGACCATGGCCTTCGACGGGGACCGGGTCTTCGGCCTGCCCACGGAAGTGGCCGTCCGGTCCATGTTCTATCGCACCGAATGGCTCGAGGAACACGGACTCGAGCCGGCGCAGACGCGCGAGGAGTGGCGCGCACTGCTCGAGCGGATCACGGATCCGGGCAGACAGCGCTACGGGTACGCCCTCCGCGGCGCCCGGGGCGGTTTCTGGTCGTGGTGGCCCATCGCCCAGGAATACGCCGGGTCCAACGCGTGGTTCGACGATGACCACCGGTGCATTATAAACAGTCCGGAGCACGTGGCGGGACTGTCCTACTGGAACGACCTCTACCAGGACGGGCTCGCACCGCCCGACTCGCTGAACTGGGGTTTCAACGAGCTGGTCCAGGGATTCTGGTCGGGACTCTGCGGCACGATGGAACAGGATCCGGAGGTGGTCCGGACCTGCCTGGAGCACGGCCTGGACGAAAGTACCCTCACCATCACGGTCATGCCCGCCGGCCCCAGGGCCCGCGTGGCCCTGTCCGACGGAGGGTATACGTCCATGTCTTCGGCATCTCCTAACAAGGACGAAGCCTGGACCTTTCTCAGCTGGCTGATGGCGCCCGAACAGCGGCTTCGGTACTGCAGGGACGTCAACATGATCCCGCCCTTTGCCGAGAACCTCAGGGATCCCGCGTTCGGGCAGGGCCTCTACCAGTCCTTCGTGGAAATGGTGAGCGATCCGGCGATCATACAGAACTGGTATCCCAACTACCTGCCTGAAATGGGCGAGTTTCTCGAGGTGCGGGTGACCGAGGAGCACCAGAAGATGCTGCTGAAGAGACAGTCTCCGCGGGACGCTCTCGACCGCCTGGCCGATTTCCTGACCCGTGCCCAGCGGAACTACGTTGACCGTCACGGCCCGGACACGCCCCGGCCGCCTGTGTAAAGCGGCGGTCCCGCGAGGCCGGCCGCCGGCCTAAAGCAGTGGTCCCGCGAGACCGGCAGCCGCGACAGCACAAGGAACAGGACCGATTCGATGCGCCATCACGCGAATCCCGGCTCGAAACCCCGTCGAATTACCCGTCGCGACATGTTGCGGCTCGGTAGCGCGGCCTTTGCGGGCGCGGCCTTTGTGGGCGCGACCGTCCTCGGCTGCGGCGGCGGAGACGGCCGACGGACCGTCACGGTCTTCAGTCCCATGGGCGAAGTAAAGAACCTCGCCCTGCGCCGGCAGGTCGAACGCTTCATGGCGTTGCGGGACGACTTGCGCGTGGAGTTGATCCCCGCGCCGTGGGACCAGGGGCACGCCAAGCTGCTGACCATGATCGCCGGCGGCAACCCGCCCGACGTGATCGCGGCGACGGGACAGTGGATGGCCGAATTCCGGGCCATGGGCGCTATAGAGGACCTGACGCCCTGGTACGCGTCGTGGCCGCATCGCGATGCCTTCACGCGTACGGGTCTGCTCCGGTGCGAGAGCAGCATGGCCATCGAGGATGGACGGGTATACGGGCTGCCGCTGGAACTGACGACGCGGGCCATGTTCTATCGCAGGCGGTGGCTGGACGAGCAGGGCCTGGTACCCGCGGCGACCCGGACCGGGTGGCGCGCGTTGCTCGAGCGGATCACGGACAGGGACCGTTACGGCTACGCCCTGCGGGGGGCCCGGGGCGGATTCTGGACCTGGTGGCCCATACTGGAGGAGTTCTCCGGTACGAACGAGTGGTTCGACAGGGATCACAACTGCATTATCAACAGTCCGGCGCACGTGGAAGGGCTGACCTACTGGAACGACATTTACCAGGACGGCCTGGCGCCGGTGGACTCGGTGAACTGGGGCTACAACGAACTGGTGCAGGGTTTCTGGTCCGGGGTCTGCGGTTGCATCGAACAAGACCCTGAAGTGGTGCGCACCTGCCTGGAACACGGCATGGACGAATCGACCCTGGTTACCGCCGCCATGCCGGCCGGTCCCCGGGCCCACGTGGCTTCCAACGACATCTGGATCCTCTCGATCTCAAGCGCCGCGAAGAATACGGACGACGCCCTGGCGTTTTACGAATGGATGATGTCGCCGGAACAGCTCATCGCCTACAGCAAGGACGCGAGCGTACTTCCTACGGTGAAGCAGGGCATGGACGACCCCTATTTCGGCCAGGGATTCCTGCAGCCGTTCATGGACATGGCCACCGATACGAGGTTCCTGCAAAACTGGTACCCGAGCTACCTGCCCGAAATGGGCGAATTCATCGAGGTGCTGGTCACCGAGGAACAGCAGAAGATGCTCCTGGGAAGGCAGTCTCCGCGGGAAACGCTCGACCGGCTGGCAGACTTCCTGGACCGGGCCCAGCGGCGTCACGTGGATCGGCACGGTCCCGATACACCCAGGCCACCCAGGCCGTCCGATACGCCGGAACCGTCCGTGCCGTCCGAACCGTCCGGTACGTCCCGGCCGTCTTAGCCACCCGGGCCGAACGGCACCCTGAAACCCCACGCCATGAAAAAAGCCGAACCCTATCTGCTCCTGACGCCGGCCTACCTGCTCATCGCGGGATTCCTGTTCTACCCCATGGCCACGGTGTTCCTGCTATCGCTACGGGAATACCAGCTCATGGATCCACTCAATACGCCCTTCGTCGGGCTGGACCAGTACGCCGCCATGGCGGGAGACGAGTACTTCTGGCGGAGTCTGTGGAATTCCGTGGTCTGGGTGGTCGTATCGTTGTTCTTCCAGTTCCTGCTCGGATTCTGTCTGGCGCTGCTGCTTAACAGCACGCGGTTCTGGGGAAGGGGGATCTTCCAGGCAATTGTTTTCGCCCCGTGGGCGGTATCGGGCTTCCTGATCGCCATCATCTGGGCATGGCTGCTGAACGGGGAATTCGGGCTGGTCAACGACCTACTCATCCGGACCGGACTGGTGGATCAGAAAATCGGGTTTCTGTCTCGCGGGGAGACGGCACTCCTCTCCTGCGTGCTGGCCAATATCTGGTTCGGGGTCACCTTCTTCGCCGTCATGCTCTTCGCCGCCCTGCAGGCCATCCCGCCGAGTCTTTACGAAGCGGCCGACATGGATGGCGCCACGGCCTGGCAGTCCTTCTGGCGCGTCACCGCGCCCATGGTGAAACCGGCGATCGTCATCACAGTACTTCTGCGGGCGATCTGGATATTCAACTGGGCGGACCTCATCTGGGTCATGACCGGGGGCGGTCCGGCCGGGGCGTCCCGGACCCTGTCCCTCTATGTTTTCCAGAAGGCCTTCCTGGGGCTGGACTTCGGGTATTCGGCCGCACTGGGCGTGGCGTTGACCGTAGTCTCCCTGGTCTTCACCGCCGTTTTCCTCCGGGCAACGAGGTTTTACGGCGACGAGGCCGCCCTGTGAGGAATGGAAGATGATCCGGACGCAACCATTGCGCCGCCTGCTGCAGGTCGCCGGACTGAGCGCGTTTTTTGTCTTTGCGGTCTTCCCAGTGTACTGGATGGTGGTCACTTCGCTGACGCCGGAGAAGGATCTTTTCGTCTGGCCCCTGAAGTATTTCCCATCAGCGCCCACGCTGGAACACTACGCCGCGGCCTTCCTCCGCACCGACATTCCCCGGTTCTTCACCAACAGCATCATGGTCGCCAGTCTGGCCTCGGCCTGTACGTTGACCGTATCCGTGATGGGAGGCTACGCCCTCGCGCGCTACCGTTTCCGGGGCCGGAAGGTCACGCTCCTGATGTTCCTGGCGACCCAGATGATGCCCGTGGTGGTGCTGATCGTCCCGCTCTTCATCATCTTCCGGATGCTCGGTCTGCTCAACACGCTCTACAGCCTGATGATCGTTTACACCGTGCTGAACATCCCCTTCTGCACGCTCATGATGCAGGGTTTCTTCGCGGGCGTCCCGTCGGAACTCGAAGAGGCCGCCATGGTGGACGGGTGCAACCGGATGGGTGCGATCCTGCGCGTGGCCGTGCCGCTGACCCGGCCCGGCCTGATCGCGACCTTTCTGTTCGCGTTCATCGGCGCATGGAATGAACTGCTCTTCGCGGTGATGTTCCTGAACTCGGAATCCACTTTCACTCTGCCCGTCGGCCTGTACAACTTCATCAGCAAGTACGACATACACTGGGGACGCATGATGGCCGGCGCCACCCTGGCGCTGCTTCCGGCGCTGGCCGTGTTCGCCTTCGTACAGCGGTATATGGTGCGGGGGCTGGCCCTGGGGGCGGTGAAAGGATAGCGGACCAGGGAGAGCAGGATCAGGCCAACTGGATCGGGATAGCGGAATCGGTGGAGCAGGGTCAGGGCAGCAGGATCGGGCGGACCCACACGAGATAAACCTGTCCGCCGGAACGGATCGCCTGGTGTTCGGTCAGCACACGGTATGCTTCGCGGGCCGGTGATCCGGAGAGCGTGCGGTATCCGCGCGGGCGATTCCCCTTCACCTCGGCCAGGTCAATCGAATCCAGCGGCCAGTCCACGGCTTCGCCGGCCTGGTCCGCCATGTACCGGGGCAGCTTCTGCACGGCGATCTCGACGCGATCGGGAACGAAGGGTTCCGCCCTTGGATGGGTGAATCCTGCGAGGAACAGGTTGAACTTGTACATGGATCTCCACGCCGGGGCGATCACTTCGTTGCCGGAACGGGCCTCGAGCAACGCGGGCGAGTAGGTGTGAAGGCTTGGGGGTGCGTGCATTCCGATCCAGATGGTCACCTTGTCGTTGTCTTCCCGAAAAGGTTTCTGTATGCTCTGGGCATAGGGTAATTCATTATCGAGCCATTCGTTGGTCAGGCTCGTAAGGCCGAAGCTGCTCTGCAGGATCACGTACAGTCCGGCAACCTCATGTTCTTCCAGCTGGACCTGCCGGTGGAGCGCATCGGCATCGTCGTCCCGAAATACGACAATTCCATTTCCGTAGATCACGATCTGCGGTGTACGCGAAAGAAAAACCTTGTGTACGGTGGTCGATGCGCGGACTACTTTACGCCAGATCGCCGGGTCGACATTGGATCCGTGAACCTCACCGGCCTTCAGGATCCCCGCCAGCAGGAGCAGGAGGCCGGGGACCAGGTTTCTGAGCGTACGTTGGACGCTATTCATAGACTGTTTTCTCGATCTTCGACTGTTTCTTCGATTTCATTCCTATGCGATGCAACCGCTGCAACCGATCCATGGACGAGGCAAAGCGCAGTTTTCACAAGCAGCGCAAGTGGCGGTGCCCTTCCTGCGGCCGCATCAGGTTCCAGCGCGCCAGGTCCAGGGGCCGGACCGCCCGGTCCGAGAAACACCGCCGCGGAGACTGAATGTCCCGGGCGATTTCCTGCCGCATCATGGGTTCAACTGCTCCATACGCTTTTCATAGGTAGACTTGTGCGCGGGATCGATCTCCATGAGCACTTCGTAGGCTTCCTTGGAAGGTTCCGCATCGGGGACTTCCGTGGGTGATTCCGCGCTGAATACGTCCGCCAGTTGCAGGTAATGGGCGTTCAGAAACTCCTTAAGACGCTCGTCCCTCGCGTTCTTTTTGTGAAGTTCGGCCATCAAATCCACGGCCTCGCGGCATAACGTCCGGGCCTCCACAAGCTTGTTTGCCTTCTGTGCCGCCAGCCCGCGGTAATACCGGTTACGGATCAGGCGATAAGGCCTGTAGTCATCTGCCAGAATGCCGTCGATCAGGTCGAGCCGTTCGTCCCAGCCCCGCTGAAACTCGCGGCTGAACCGTCCGTCCACCGCGATGGCATTGGCGCGCTGGAAATGGCTGTCGCCGCCGAATTCCGTGTACTTGTCCAACTCGTGTCCGATCATGATGTGAACGTAGTAATCGATCAGCCACGTCAGGCCGTTGAACTGTTGATCGTCGTGCTGAAGCAGGTCCTCCCGTTCGTACTCGAATAGCCACCACCGGTCCAGGTATTTCAGGTCGGTACCGCTGTACACGGTCAGGCGCGAGCCGTACTGGGTCTTTACCGCGCTGCCGAGAAATGCCAGGATGGCTTCGAATCCCACGTGAACCGGCTCGGGAAGGTCTTCTTCCAGCCAGTCCCATTCTTCGATATAGTCGGTCATTGAACGGGAGAAGTCCGCCATGTGCTCGCGGTGCAGAACGGGCAGGGCTTCCAGGTGCACCATGATCTCGGCTTCCACCTGCTGCCCGCTGGCTTCGTGCCACGGAAACACCGCCAGCCAGAGCGCCAACGCGCAGGTCCGTATCCACGCGCGATGTGGGGTTCTCCAATGTAGCGGCGAATCCATATGCGTGCTTCCGTTATCCAGGGTTCCCATTCGGTCGTCTTTCGTCGGAAAGCTAACCGCGGGGACGCGGCATGTCAAGCCTATCCCGCGCCCGCGCGTCGCGTACGGATCCCACGCGCTCCCACAGGCGCTGGCCTTGACACCCGGGTCCCGGTGCTGTATTTTGGCCGTCCGTAGTGGATACAGGCACGATTGAGCGGCGCGGTGCGGCGGCGGCGACCGGCCCGGCCTGAATACGCGGCCGATCAGCGCTTTCTGGAAAGGTACATGATCGAACAAACTAAGGCGCAAACCCTCGCCCGCGAGCGCGGGACCATATACAAGAAACCGGACGGAAAGGCCGTTCGAATCGCCCTGGTGTATCCCAATACCTACTACCTGGGCATGTCGAATCTGGGTTTTCAGACCATCTACCGGCACCTGAACGAACGGGTCGACGTGGTCTGCGAACGGGCTTTTCTCCCGGAACCTTCCGACCTGGAAATCCTGTCCAGATCCCGCAAGCCGCTGGTTACGCTGGAAACGGGGCTGCCACTCGGTTCGTGCGACATTGTGGCCTTCTCCGTCTCCTTCGAGAACGACTACCCGAACCTGATCCGTATACTGGAACTCGCACGCATACCCGTACTCTCGGCTAACCGGACCCACTACGATCCGGTCGTGCTGATCGGCGGCGCGATTACCTACATCAACCCGGAGCCGCTGGCGGAATTCGCAGACGCGATGATCATAGGAGACGGCGAAGAGGCGGCCTACGCCTATATCGACCGCTATATCGAGGACCGGGGCCTGGGCCGGGAACGCCACCTCGCCGGCGCCATGGCGCTGGCGGGTATGTATGTCCCTTCTCTGCAGCAGACCGCACCGGGCGACCGGGAGGGGCCGCCGGCCTCCGGACCGGCCGCGGATTCCGGATGCGAGGCCGAGGACGCCAGACCAACTGCTGATGCCGGACCGGCCGCGGACACCAGACCAGCTGCTGATGCCGGACCGGCCGCGGATTCCGGATGCGAGACCGCTGCGTTCGACGCGGAGCTTGCGCCCGCCGGCCGGATCGCCAATGCGCCCGCCGGCCGGATCGCCAAGCAGCAGGTGCGCGATTTCGAGGATTACCCCGCCCATTCCGCCGTCCTCACGCCCGACACCGAGTTTGGCGACATGCTGCTGATCGAGATCTCCCGCGGGTGTCCCCGCCGATGCCGCTTTTGCGCCGTGAGTTATGTCTATCCCAAATTCCGCGCTTTGAAGCCGGAAACGATACTCGACGTCATCCGTGCAAAAAATGCGACGCTTGCGCGCGACGGCCAGGAGGGATTGAAAGCGGTGGGCCTGGTCAGTTCGGCCATGTGCGACTACCCCCACCTGGACGAACTCTGTGCGGGCCTGGAAGAGACCGGGCTTCGCGTGGGGGTTTCGTCGGTTCGGGTAGACCTGGTCCCTGACAGCCTGCTTCGACTGATGCTGAAGACAGGGCTGCGAACCATGACCATCGCACCCGAGGCCGGTTCGGAACGGCTCCGCAAGGCGATCAACAAGCCCATATCCTCGGAGGAAATCCTGACTGGCGCCCGAAGGATTCTCGAGAAGGGCATCAAGCATCTCAAGGTGTACTACATGGTCGGCCTGCCGACGGAGACCGACGCCGACGTCGAGGAACTCATCGATATGACGCGCCAGCTTGCCCGGCTTCAGAGGGCTTGCGGGGAACCGGGCGGCCGGCTGAGGTTGAGCATAAATCCCTTCGTGCCGAAGGCGTTGACGCCCTTCCAGTGGAGTCCCATGGCGTCTCCGCGGGAGGTCAAGCGCAAGCTGAACCACATCAAGAAGGCCCTGCGCGGCACGCCGGGCGTGGACGTCAAGCACGAGAGCCTGAAATCCGCGTATTTCGAGGCCATCCTGTCCCGCGGCGGCCGGGAATTGAGCGGATTTCTGATGGAAACGGTGCGGCGGGACGGCGACTGGAAACGCGCGGCGGCGGAAACGGAGACGGATATCTCCCGATATCTCGGGGACATGGCGGACATGCAGTCGCTTCCCTGGGATTTCATATCCACGGAAAAGGAACATCACCGGCTCCAGTGGGAGTACCGGAAGACTCACAACCTGCCCCATCGCACCCGGCGGCCGGCAGCTCGCGTCAGCCGGACGGATGCGGGGCACCCCGCGGTCTGATCCCGGGATTTGAAGCCGGGGCCAGACCATCATTCCAAGTCAGTGGAGGCGAAAGATGCAAAGAACGGGTCTATTCATGGCTGCCGTGTCGCTCGTGTTTTTCGTGGTGTCCTGCGGCGAATCGTCCGACCAACCCGAACCTGGCGGAGAGCCCGCAAACATGTTGATTATCGAAACCACCCTGGGCACTATCAAATGCGAGCTGTATCCCGACAAAACGCCGATGACCGTGGACGTCATTTCCAGCCTGGCCGAAGGCACGCGGGAATGGACCCACCCGGTAACCGGGCAGATCATGAACGGGGTTCCTTACTACGACGGCGTGATCTTCCACCGGGTCATTCCCGATTTCATGATCCAGACCGGCGATCCGGCCGGAACGGGCATGGGCAGTCCCGGGTTCGTGTTCGACGATGAGTTGAACGAGGAACTGCTCTTCGACCAGCCCGGCCGGTTGGCCATGGCGCACCGCGGTCCCAATACCAACGGCGGACAGATCTTCATCACGGTTGCGCCCACGCCCCATCTCAACATGGTTCATACCATCTTCGGTCAGGTCGTGGAGGGACAGGACGTGGCCGACGCCATTTCAATGGTGCCCGCGGACCAGTCCCGGCCGCGCGAGGAGGTCAGCATCACCAAAGTGATCGTGGTCAGAGGGGAGGGCGAGTAGAGGATGAAACTGATTCGCAATGCGGCGACGGCCGCCGCGCTGGCGATTCTCGTCGCCTGGTCCGCAAGCGGCCTGGCGCATCCGCCCGTTCAGTCGAACGACGCAGCGCAGTCCGAATCCGGTGAACTGGCCGCCCAGTCCCTGGGGCCGGGCACCTACGCCGTCTTCAAGACCAACATGGGCGTCATCATTTGCAAGCTGTTCGATACGCTGGCGCCTGCCACCGTCGATAACTTCGTCGGGCTCGCCGAGGGCACCCGGACCTTCAAGGATCCAAAAACGGGCCGGGAGACCAGGCGTCCCTACTACGACGGGACCCTCTTCCACCGGGTCATTCCCAACTTCATGATCCAGGGCGGCGACCCGACGGGATCGGGTCAGGGCGGTCCGGGATACAATATCAAGGGCGAAATCCGGGGCTCGCTGCGCTTTGACCGGCCGGGCCGGCTGGCCATGGCCAACGCGGGATCGCCGGATACCGCGGGCAGCCAGTTCTTCATCACCCACGGTCCGAAGTCCTACCTGGACGGAGGCTACACCATTTTCGGCCAGGTCATGAAGGGTCAGGAAGTGGTAAACGCCATCGGCCGGGTGCAAACGCGCGCCGACCGTCCCATTTTCGACGTCATGCTGGAGAAACTGACCATAGAACGGGTGAAATAAGCCCGCGTCGGGGACCGGCCGTCGTACTGCTACACGGAGCAGTACGCCCCCGTCCATTTCTCCCATCCCTTTAAGTAAGGGGACCGGAGCGGGCCCCAACACGGATTACGAAGTGAAACGGCATGAAGCGCGCATTCCACGGGTACGCAGGTTCCATGAGAGCGCTGGCGTCGGCGTGTTCGATCGCCTTCGCGCTCGTCCTCCTGCCGTCCGAACTGCGGGCCTTTGAACCGCCCGCACCCCATTTGAAAGCCTTCCTTGGCGGGCTGGACCAGCGCATGCCGCAGCCGGTTCCCGAGGGTCTGAGGACCTTCGCGGGCGACTCCACGGCTCTTCAGCTGAGCGCCGCTGACTTGGTGGACATGTTCACCGCCGCGGAGCGGGATTCGCTCGCGCTGTTGCGGGTCAACGTGTTCCTGGCTCGGTGGATCGCCGTAAGGAACGTGCCTGTCTACGCTTCCGGCGAGGCGGTCGACGAAGCCCTGGCGGCGGGGTTTTCCCTGGGCCTGACCTTTCCGCTCAATCACGTCGCGTACCTTTTCTTCCTGCCTGACGCCGCTCAATCAGGCGATTTCCTGGTCCACATCCGCGCACTCTACGACATGAACTACACGTTCCGATTCGACCGGGATGTCCTTGACGCCGACGTGATCGTCCACGGCGCGGAGACCTCGTACGCCGATGACGGCGGTCCCCGTACGGGTTACCTCGTGACGATGGAGATGTACGACGACCTGGCGTGGGCAAGATATACGAACATCGAGGGCATATCGGGAAGAAAGCGTGGCGTGGCGGGGTTCCTGCAGCGGGTTTTCTTCTTCATACCGAAGACCCTGGACGGCCTGGAACTGCGGGACGGCCACCTGAAGATCAAGGCCTTCGTAGACCAGAACATCGAAGACTTCGAGCGTCTGGAACGCTACCGGGTCAGCCGTTAGCGATCCTGCGCGCCATGTTGCCCGCCAAGCGGGATGCGCCGGGCTAACACGTACCAGGCAACCACGATCACAATGCCTGCCGCCCCGGCCAGGAAGGCCACCAGGCGAGCCGCCACCGCGTCCAGCAACAGGCCCGTCGCCAGGGTCGAAATAGAGAAGGCGAGGGTGAAGAGCCCATGGTCCGCGGCGAATACCCGGCCGCGGTAGTCTTCGTCCACTACGAGCTGCAACCCGAGCGAAGAATACACCCACATCACCATGCTGCCCGCGGCGGCGAGGCTGATACATGCCGCGGCCAGCCAGATGGACGGGGCCTGCGAAAACAGGATGAAGAAGGCGCCGTAGCCGATGAGCCCGACCAGGATGCCCGTCCTCAACCGGCCGAGCCGAATGGTGTCGAAGAACTTGATGAAGACGGCGCCCAGGAGCGTCCCCAGGCCCCGGGCCGTGTAAAGAATGGCAATGCCCGTATCGCCCGCGCGGTAGATCTGCCCGCCGAATACGGCGTAGAGCAGCACCGCGCCCCCGCCGGCGAGTCCCCACGTCGCCTTGCCCGGCAGGTAGACCCGCGTGGGCCGGTCGCGTCCGATGTACTTCAGGCCCTCGATGAAATCCGACAGGAACCGTACCGGCTGTCCCGCCCCCGACGCGGCGGGTATGGCGATCCGGGCTACGAAAACCGCCGATACCAGGAAACTGAGGGCGTTCAACTGGAAGGCGGCGGACCGGCCCAGGTGATCGGCCACGAGTCCGCCGAGGGCGGAGCCGATGGTCAGCATGGCCGCCCAGGTCGTGCTCGACAGCGCGTTGGCCGCCAGCAGCGCCTTGCCCCGGGCGATACTCGGCAGCGAAGCCGTGCGCGTGACGTCGAAGAAGGGCTGGAGACCTGAAAGCAGGGCCATGAAGAGGTACAGCATCCAGACGTCGTCCGCCGTTTCCACCAGCAGGAATCCGAGGGCGACCACTGCCCGGAGGATGTCGGCGACGATCATCACCCGCTTGCGGTCGTATCGCTCGGCGACGACGCCGGCCAGCGGCGTCATGAGGAAGGGCGGCAGCATCTGGCAGATCGTGACGATACCGAGGGCGAGCCCGGAACCCGTGAGGGCCAGGGTGAGGCCCAGTACCGCGATCGTGTTGAACCAGTCTCCGGCGTTGGAAACCACCTGCGACAGCCATACGAACCGGTAGGTCCGGTTTTCCCGGAGCAGACGGGTGTACGAAAGCGCCGAACCTGTTCTTGTCGTCAAAGGCCAGACCTGGAGGTTGGGGGACGCGGGATCGGATGACGGCTTTCTAATTACAGGCGGGAAGGAGGGATGTCAAGCGGGATGGGCTTCGGAAAGGGTCCGCAGGGCCCGCCGCCATATCGCACGGCACCGCCGGCCCGCGCCCGCCGCCATATCGCACGGCACCGCCGGCCCGCGCCCGCCGCCATATCGCACGGCACCGCTACCGCTGGTCCGCAGGGCCCGCCGCCATTTCGCGTCGCGCGGCGCCGCTGGTCCGCAGGGCCCGCCGCCATATCGCCCGCCGCCGGTCCGCGCCCGCCGCTATATCGCGTCGCGCGGTACCGCTACCGCTGGTCCGCAGGGTCCGCCGCCATATCGCCCGCCGCCGGTCCGCGCCCGAGACGGACGGGCGGCACGGCCGCAACTGCGCTTGACATGGCCGGCCGGCCGGTTTACCCTTCCCGTATCACATCGATTATACAAGTACGGTTGGTGAGGTCTCAGGAGGCATGCCGATGAGCAAACTGAAGTCGATCATGCACAACCGGACACACGGTCACCTGGGGGAAACGCGGCGCACCTGCTCCGACTGCGTCCACGTCATGCCCGGCATGAGGGGGGACGAAGTGACCTGCGAGATCTACACGTTCAAACACCAGGCATACAATGTGCCCAGGAGGAGTTCCCTCTCTCCCGACTTCGCGAACGACTGCGGATTCTACCAGGCCATGACCCCGGTGCAGAAGGCGGAATCCGAGCGGAAGTTCAAGGAGTTCTTCAAGCGGCTCAAGTGAATCGCGGGTGGAATCGGGTGTGGCCGGCGCGAGACATGCTGTCCGCGCCTAACCCTGTGACCGGCGCGAGAAAGCCGCTGGCGTCGCCGCGGTGATGCCACGACGGGTTGCTGTCCGTGCTGACCATCCGGACCGAATGCTCCGCTACTCGTTCATGGACTTGAGGAAAACCAAGTTCGTGGTGGTCCGTGACAAGCGCTCGGTCATCAGTTCCATGGCTTCGACCGGTCCGAGGCCGTCCAGGAATTTCCGCAGGATCTTCACCTTGCCCAGGATATCCGGTTCCAGCAGCAGTTCCGCCTTCCGGGTGGAGGACGCGCTCAGGTCGATCGCCGGGAAAATCCACCGGTTCGCCAGTTTGCGGCTGAGTTCCAGTTCCATGTTGCCCGTGCCCTTGAACTCCTCGAAGATCCCCTCGTCCATGCGGCTACCCGTCTCGATCAGCGCCGTGGCCACGATGGTAAGGCTTCCGCCTTCCTCGATGTTTCGGGCCGCGCCGAAGAAGCGCCGCGGTTTCTGCAGCGCGTTGGCGTCGATGCCGCCGGACAGGATCTTGCCGCTGTGGGGCGTTACCGCGTTATGCGCCCTTGCCAGTCGCGTGATGCTGTCGAGCAGGATGACCACGTCTTTGCCATGTTCCACCAGCCGCTTGGCCTTCTCCAGGACCATGTCCGAGACCGCCACGTGGCGCTCCGGCGGTTCGTCGAAGGTCGAACTGATCACTTCGCCCTTAACCGACCGTTCCATGTCGGTCACCTCTTCCGGCCGTTCGTCGATGAGCAGGACCATGAGCACCACCTCGGGGTGATTGTCCGTGATGGCGTTGGCGATCTCCTGCAGCAACATGGTCTTGCCGGCCTTCGGCGGCGAAACGATCAACCCGCGCTGTCCCTTGCCGATGGGGGTCAGCAGGTCCAGGACCCGCGTGGGCAGTTTATCTTTCTGGTACTCGAGAACGAACCGATCCAACGGATAGATCGGCGTCAGGTTGTCGAAGAGCGTCCGTTCCTTGGATGCCTCGGGATTGTCGAAATTGACCGTGTCCACCCTCAGGAGGGCGAAGAATCGTTCCCCGTCCTTGGGTGGTCGGATCTGGCCCGATATGGTGTCTCCGGTCCGCAGGTCGAATCGTTTGACCTGGGACGGCGCCACGTAGATGTCGTCGGGACCGTGCAGGTAGCTGTAGTCCGGCGAGCGGAGAAATCCGCAGCGGTTGTCCGGCAGCACCTCGAGCACGCCTTCCCCGAAGATGACGCCTTCTTTCTCGGTCTGCGCCTGCAGAATGCTGAAGATCAGTTCCTGTTTCCGCAGGCCCGTGTAGCTCTGCAGATCGAGCTCCTGTGCTATGGAATACAGGTCGGGCAGGGTCTTGGTTTTCAGTTCCAGAATGTGCATGCTTCCTTCCCTTTTATAAGGTAAGATTGACTCTCGCCTGCCGGTCGTTCCTACGATGAAGATGCCCGGGGCGCGGCGAAGGGAGTGTGTTTTCCAACGGACTGGGTTGTGAACATTGTGAGCGGTGAAAACGACGGAATGCGGACGAGTCGTTCCCAGCAGTCGGGCCTGGCGAGCCGCGTCTGGAGACGCGCGGTTTTTCTGCTCTGGTTATGCCATCGGGAATAAGGGCAAACGCAACTTACCTTTGTGATGGAGCAATCCCGTAGAATGCGGTACCGGCCGTCATGAATCTGATCTTAAGGAAGAATCGGCTTTCCAATGAGGAATCAATCAGGGGAACTTGCAAGGCATCGGGCTGCCGCCGTGACGGCGACACGGTTAATATACGGTTTTAATTCGCCGTGTCAAGTCCCTGGACCACTTTTTTTCGTAAACCTCTACGCCTCAGGGCCCGACCCGGGCCGGTTCACTCGTTCATCTTGGGGTCGAGGGCGTCGCGAAGCCCATCGCCCATCAACTGGAATCCGAGCATGGTGAGGGCGATCATGATGGCGGGAAAGGTCGCCAGGTGCCAGTAAGAACGGATATAGTTGGCGTTCTCCCCGACCATCTGTCCCCAGCTCGGCGTCGGCGGGCTGATGCCGATGCCGATGAAACTCAGCCCGGCCTCCGCGAATATGGCGGAAGGGATCCCCAGGGCGAGTGCCACGATCAGCGGCGTCATACTGTTCGGCAGGATGTGGGTCACGACGATACGGAAATGGCTGCCGCCCATGGCCTTGGCGGCCCGGACGAATTCTTTTTCCTTCAAAGACAGAATCTGCCCCCTCAGGAGACGGCATACCCCTACCCATCCGGTCACCCCGATGGCCACGAAGATGTTGAATAACCCGGCCCCCAGCCACGACATGATCAGGATGATGAAAAGCAGGCCCGGAAAGGCTGACATGATGTCTACGCCCCGCATGATGACGCTGTCCACGCGGCCTCCGGCGTACCCGGCCAGGGCGCCCAGGGGTACTCCGATGGCGAAGATGATGGCCTGCACGAGGACGCCCACCGTCATGGAAATCTCCGCGCCGTAGATGACCCGGCTGAAGAGATCGCGGCCCAGGCCGTCCGTGCCGAAGGGAAACATCCAGGACGGTTCCTGCCAGGCGACCAGGAAGTTCTGCTTGGTATAATGCAAAGGCGCGATCCAGGGCGCGAGCAGCGCCGTGTTGCTCAGCAGCAGGACCAGGAACAGCCCCACCAGGGAGAGCTTGTTGCGGGAAAACCGCCGGGTGGCGTCCGCCCAGAGCCCGCTGTCGTGTTTCTTGAAATACCGGTAGGCCCGCGGCCAGAGCAGGGTGAACTCCGTGGCCAGCGTGACGCGGAAGATCAGTCCCGCCCAGGAGAAGAAGGGTTCGAGACCCTCCCAGCTCATGGACTCCGACAGGCTTTCGGGTATGTCTTCCGTGCCGTAAGGGTACTGGTCCATCCAGGGTCCGAGCAGCCACCACGCAGCGAGCAAGGCGCCGGCGCCCAGGGCGGCGAAGAACAGTCTATGCTGGTACGCCCGGTGACAGAAGGACGCCCAACGCCCGGTTTCGTTCTTTCTTCCCAGGCGGTAGATTCGTGGCAGGCAGAGCACCAGCTGAATCGCCAGCGCGATCCGCCCCACCTCGAGGATCATGGTGTCCCAGCTCCATCCCAGGATGGCGCCCAGGACCCAGACGAGACTTGCGTCGCCCGGTGTGCCGATCGATTCCATGCTAGTCCTTCCGATACCGAATGCGGGGGTCTACCAGGGCGTACATGAGATCCGTAATCACGTAGATGACGACGATGAGCGACGACCAGAGCAGGGCCGTGGACATGATCATGGGGTAGTCCCGGGCGAATACGCTCGTGGTGAAATACCGCCCCAGGCCGGGAATGCGGAAGATCGTCTCAATAAAAAACGACCCGGTGATCAGGTTGGCCATCATCGGTCCCGCGATGGTAAGCAGGGGGATCAGGGCGTTCTTGAACACGTGCACCACCACGACCGAGAACTCGGTCAGGCCCTTGGCCCGGGCGGTGCGCACGTAGTCTGCCCGGATGGCTTCGATCATGTTCGACCGGGTGTATCTTGCCACGACGGCCATATCGCCGAGCGACAAGGCGATCACCGGCATGACCCAGTCCTTGGGCGAATTCCAGCCCCCCGTTTCAAATAAGTGCAGCCAGAGCGAGAACACGACGGTCAGGCCCACTGCGACGACGAAACTGGGCGTTACGATACTGAACACCGCCGTGAGCGAGGCGACGTAGTCTATCCATGAATTCTGGTACACCGCCGCGAGAATACCCAGCAGCAGTCCGCCTGTGAGCGCCACGATCAGGGCCATGCTGCCCAGGTGGACGGATACGGGCCAGGCCTGGGCGATGAGTTCCTGGCAGGTCTTGCTCTGGTGCTGGAAGGAGTAGCCGAAGTCGCCTCTTACGACGTTGCTCACCCAGGAGATGTACTGAATGTGGAGCGGCTGGTCGAGATTGTACTTACGCATCAGGTTCGCCCGCACCTCCGGCGTCAGCGGTATGCCGCCGGTCTCGCCGCCGGCGTCGAAGGGACCGCCGGGCACGGCGTGCATGATGGAAAAGGTGATGACGGAGACAGCGAAGAGTACGGGGAAGATCCAGAGAATGCGGCGGACCAGGTACCGGAAGCCCAGGTTCAGACCGAACAGGAAGATGCTGGTGATCGCTAGCATGATCAGCGTGCGTACCAGCATGACGTTCTGGGAATCGGTTCCCCACAGCGCCAGGCCCACGGCCGCCAGGGCAATGGTCCGCGCGGCCAGGTTCGGCACGCGGAATCGGCGCAGCAAGGTGGAGGCGGCGACGAACAGGAGAAGCCAGAGCGCGGCGAGGGCGGTGCCGAACACGCCGAGTTGCGGAGCCGCGACGGCCAGGGCGACGATGGTGATCAACGTCTGGACGCCCTTGACGAAGGTTGCGTCAAGCTTGCGCCGGTCTCCCCAGTAACCCGCGGCCAGGACGAGCAACAGCCACAGGACGCCAATGATCCCTACTACGGGCATCCGATCGTCTGATCCTTTGCTTGGATGGGATGTTTACATGCGATACCGCGGTTCGCAGGGTGAGGAAACCGCCTGCATGGGCGAGCCCTTCCGCAAAACGCGGAGCCAACGGAGCCAAGGCCCCGCCGACCGCCAGACAACGTATAGGCCCCGGATGATTCTGTCAACGTAATTCGGTCGCTTCGCCAGGGCAAAAACCTGTTGATTCGGCGGGCCGTTTTGTTGTTTCATAGGGGTTATGGACTACCTGCTCAGTGGATTCCTGGAAGCGGTCCGTCTGCTTATGTCCGGCGAATCCGGCGTGTACACCATCGTCGGCGTTTCCGTTTTCGTCGCGGTGTCCGCGATCCTGCTGGCCTCCGTGATGGGATTGCCCGCTGGCTACTTCCTCGCGACGCACCGGTTTCGGGGCCAGCGGCTGGTAACGACAGTGCTCAACACGTTACTGGCCATGCCAACCGTGGTGATCGGCCTCTTCGTGTATTCCCTGATCTCCCGGCGCGGCCCACTGGGCTTTCTGGAACTGTTGTATACACCTAAGGCCATGATCATCGGCGAGACGATCCTCGCCCTGCCCATCGTGGCCGCGTTCACATTGTCGGCTATCCGCGCCGTCGATTCACGGATCACGGAGACGGCCCTGACACTGGGCGCGACGACGGCTCAGACGGCCCGCACGCTCATATCCGAGGCCCGGTACGGAATCATGGCCGCGGTGGTCGCCGCCTTCGGCCGGGTGATCGCCGAGGTGGGCGCGGCCATGATGCTGGGCGGCAACATCAAGGGGAGTACGCGGACCATGACGACGGCGATCGCCCTGGAGAGCAGCAAGGGGGAGTTCGGACTGGCCATCGCCCTGGGTATCATCCTGCTGCTGACGGCATTCGGCGCGAACATTCTCTTTCACTGGCTGCAGGGATTCGACGACTGATGGCCGATCCGATCATCGTGGGCGAGCATATTTCGCACCGTTACGGCGCCGGGTTTCATTTGCATGTCGATCGCCTCGCCCTGTCCGCCGCGAGAACCTATGCCGTTTACGGGGCGAACGGATCGGGCAAGACGACGCTTTTGAACATACTCGCCCTGCTGACCCATCCGCAGGAGGGCCGGATCCTCCTCGACGGCCGGCCCGTGAACGATTCCGATCCCGCCCGAAGCCGCGGGTACCGCCGCCGCGTCACGCTGCTCATGCAGCATGTCTACCTGTTCCGGTCCACCGTCTTCGATAACGTGGCGTCGGGCCTGCGGTTCCGCGGCGTCGCGAAGGAGGCGCTGGAAGAACGGGTGACGCGCATGCTGAGCAAGGTTGGCCTGGAAAAACTCGCCCACCGTTCCGCCCACAGCCTTTCGGGCGGCGAAGCCCAGCGCGCCGGCCTGGCCAGGGCACTGGTAACGGAACCCGACGTGCTGCTGCTCGACGAACCCACGGCCAGCGTCGATGCGGCGCACGGCCGGCAGATCGAAGAGATACTCCGGGAAACCTGTAGACAACGGCGGATGACCGTGGTACTCTCGACACACCAGTACGACCAGGCCCATCGCGTCGCCGACGAAGTACTGATCATGCGCGACGGACGCTTGATCGAGGCGGGGCCGGAGAACGTTTTCAAGGGGCGTATAGACGAATCGGTGGATGGACCGGTTGCCAGGCTGGACTGCGGCGTAACGCTGCGCACGAACACGGTCGCGCGCGGAGATGCGCTTGTCGCCATTTCACCACGGGAAATCCAGTTGTCCCGGTCGCCCCACCCTTCGGAAGCCGCGAACAGGCTCGAAGGCGTCCTGAACGCCGCGGCGGTGGACGGAGACCGCATTCGCCTGGACGTGGACGCCGGCCTGCGGTTGACCGTACACGTTGCGCGGGCATCCTTCGCCGGTATGGGGCTTACCGTCGGGGACACGGTGTACGCCGCCATCGGAGCATCGGCAGTTCGGACGCCGTAACGGGACGGGGATTCCCCGGCGCGGTTCCGGGGTGCGATTCCCCGGTGCGGTTCCGGGGTGCGGATCGCAAACGGTTCCGAGTCGTGTCTACTCGGTGCGGTTCCGGGGTGCGGTTCTCCGGTGCGGATCGCGAACGGTTCCGCTCTTGCCGTTTTGATTCCTCAAGGATTGCTTTCCTGACGACGGAATGACAAACAACGGAGGGAACAATGACCACCCGGGATTCCACACGCCTGATCATGGGCAAGGACGAGTTGCAGATGGACGGCAGGTACCTGTCCACGCTCCGGGAAGCCAACGAATTGCTGGACGACGCGGACGGGCTGCGCGAGCGCATGGCCGAAGACGGCTACCTGCTCATCCGGAGACTCCATGACCCGGACAAGGTCGTGGAAGCCCGCAGGGCCGTCCTGGAGAATCTCGACGCCAACGGCCAGATCGACCGGGACTATCCCCTCGATCTGGGTGTAGCGGCGCCCGGAAAGCGGGGAGCCTTCTTCGGCGGCGCCAAGCAGGTGACCCATACGGACGAATTCCTCGCGGTGGTCAACTCCCCCGAAATCATGGGGTTCTTCGAAATGTTTCTGGGAGGGCCCGTCCTCACCTTCGACTACAAGTGGCTGCGGGCAGTGGGCCCGGGAACCAACACCGGGGCGCACTACGACATGGTCTACATGGGACGGGGCACGCCGAACCTGTATACCGTGTGGACGCCCCTGGACGATGTCACCTACGACATGGGTCCCCTGGTCATTCTGGCCGGATCCCACCAGTTCGAGGCCGTCAAGGAGACCTACGGCAAGATGGACGTGGACCGCGACCACGTGACGGGCCACTTCACCAACGAGCCCATCGAGATGGTCGACCAGTACGGGGGCCAGTGGCAGACGAACGAATTCCGGATGGGCGACGTGATCGTCCTCGGCATGTACACCATGCACGGGTCCATCAACAACGCCTCGAACCGATACCGCATCAGCACCGACACCCGCTACCAGTTGGCCACCGAACCCGTCGACCACCGTTGGGTCGGCGAGAACCCCGTCGCCCATTACGCGTGGACCGAGGGCAAGACCGTGTCCATGGATGAGATGCGTAAGAAGTGGAAGGTCTAGCGCGTTAATGGAGATCGCGGACCGCCCGGCCGTCCATACCGCCGTGTCAGCGGGCCGCCGCACGGATCACACAATCCCGCAATCGGTCCGGCACAGATCGAATATCCCTGACCACTCACCCGGTTACCACGGGAACGCGAAGTGCGTCATATGAGAACCACACCCGTCCTCCTGGCCGGCCTCATCGTGCTGTGCGCCATATCCGCCTGCCAGACGTCCGGGGTCCGCGAGCGCGTGGCGTTCCAGGCCGAACCGGTCGTCGAAGGCCAGGTGGCCGGCGTGGTCGATTCCACGCGGATCCGGCAGACCATCGCCGACCTGGTGTCCTTCGGTTCCCGCGTGGCCGGCTACCCCGGGGCCACCGAAGCGGCCCACTACCTGGCCGGCCGCATGGACGAGATCGGACTGGAGGACGTGGAGATGGAAGAGTTCGTCGCTTCCGTCCCGCTGGACGAGGGCGGCGAACTGGTCATCCTGGACGCCACGACCCTCGCATTCCCGTCGATTCCCCTCCACGCCGTGTGGCCCAACCTGGTACGCACCTCCACGACGCCACCGGCCGGAATCACGGGCATGCTGCACTACGTGGGCGCCGGTGATTGGACGGACTTCAACGGCATCGATCCAACCGGCGCCATTTTCCTGATGGACTTCAACTCCGGCGTGAACTGGCAACGCGCCGCCATGCTCGGCGCGGGCGCTGTGATTTTCGCGGAACCCGACCACACCACGCGGGTGGACGGCGAGGAGAAATACCTCCAGGTCCCCGTCAATTTCCCTCGATTCTGGATGGAGAAGGAATGGGCGGACCCGCTCGTGGCGTATCTTGAAGTCAACGGTCCCTTCACTGTCAGGACAAAGGGGCGCATGACGTGGAAACGCCTCCCGGCCTACAATGTCATGGGGAAAATCACGGGAACGCACCCGGTGTTGAAGGAAGAAGCCATCGTGCTGGAATCCTATTATGATTCCATCTCTCCCGTGCCGGCCGTATCCCCCGGAGCGAACCAGGCATCGGGCGTAGCCGCGCTCCTGGAGATGGCCCGGTACTTCGCAGCCAATCCCCCTGCGCGTACCGTGTATTTCCTGGCAACCTCCGGGCACTTCCTGTCCCTCAGCGGCGTGAACGACTTCACGAACCGGCATACGCGCAAGACCCCCTATTTCGCGGAGCAGATCGAAGAGCCGATCAACATGAAGCTCTTCGCCGGGATCGACCTCTCGAGCGCCCGGGACCAGATCGGCGTTTATTATGCCGGCATCCTCTTCGCCGGGAACTCCTTCGAAAAACAACGGTTTTTCACACCTTTCGGCCGGACCTTCATGGGTTACGCGCAGGAGGTGATCCGTCGCGGGGTTTTCCCTTCCGACGCGCTGATGAACGTGATCACGCCCTCCCAGGGCATACAGAGTACGGAGTTCTTTCCGGCGGGCAACATCGCGCTGGACGCGGAACTGGTCTTCTGGACGGGTTTCCCCGCGCTCTCCTTTGCCACGGTTTTCGACGTCCGCGAGTACGTAGACACCCCCCTGGACGATATGGAACGGGTGAACATCCGCAACGTGTATACGCAGGCCGTGCTGTTGACGGAACTATTCGGGCGGGCTGTCAACGACCCCATGCTGTTTCCGGACTTCAAGATGCAGCTCGACGATCGTTTCGTGCGCGGACGCATCCGGGTGGTCGAGTTCGATCCCCGGGAAGACTATATCCCCAGCAAGCCCAAGCCCGGTGCCGTGGTCCGGTTCCGCCGTTACAACAAGAGCATCAGCGGGGTCAAGAACGAGATCTTCGTGGTGGCGGACAGCATGGGCGTGGCCGAAAGCACCGAGCTGGAAGCGGGACGCACCTATCCTACCGAGGGATACGTCATGGATCCCGATACGGGGGACATTATCTACGCGCCGGACCGGGGTCCCTACGGGGAAGGGGCTTATCCCCTCGAGATTACAATGGACTGGGTGGACAAGGAAAAGCCCACGGTAGTCTTCCGTTCCGATGCGACCAACCTGTACGACCTCGTGGATCCGAGGTTCCTGACCCGGCTCAACGAGGCCGTGCTGCTGGATGAGTCGGGCAATCCGCCGCTCGAGTGGGGCATGACCTTTCAGGAGGGCGGCTGGACCACGGGTTTCTCCTACGAGGAAGACACGGCCGTCCTTTTCACGCCGCCGGAAAGCCGGTTCAAGGTCACCATGTCGAGCGGACTGTTCGGCCGCCGCCTGATCCTGACCAACGCCGGTGAAGACCATCCGGAAGGCATCGGTTTCGAGTCGGGGATCGGCGCGATTCCCCTGACTTCGTACCAGGTCGCGCGGGACCTGTGGCACCTGGACGAGGCGCGGATCGCCGCACTCAAATCCGTGGGGGTAAGCAACGTCCGGCTGGACGAGTTCCACCAGGAAGCCGGACGCCTGCTGGACCTGGCCGAATCGGCCCGTCAGGACCTGCAGTGGGACCGCTTTATAAAGTACGCCCGGGCCGCCTGGGGATACGAGTCCAGGGCGTACCCCGACGCGACGGGAACGGCCAACGACGTGGTGCGGGGCGTCCTGTTCTACATGGTACTGGTGATTCCCTTCGCCTACGCACTCGAGCGGCTGGTCTTCGGTTTCGCGAATGTCTACAAGCGGATCGCCATGTCCTTTGCCATCTTTCTCGCGGCCTACGGCGTGCTGCGATTCACCCACCCGGCGTTCCAAATTACCACGGCGCCCGATATCGTCCTTCTCGCCTTTATAACCTTCGTCCTGGCCGCCGTGGTCATCTGGCTCATCTCCCAGCGGTTCAGCCAGACCATGCGGGAGTTCCGGCAGCATACGCACAGCGTGCAGGCCACCGACGTGCGCCGTTCGAGCGCGTTGGCTACGGCCTTCGCCCTCGGCATCGGGAACATGCGCAAGCGCAAGGCCCGGACGCTGCTGACCTGCGCCACGCTCGTGCTCCTGGTATTCACCGTGCTGTCCTTTACTTCCGTACAGACCTACTTGCGGATCCAGAAAGTGAGCACGGACGCGGAATCCGCCTACACGGGTTTCCTGGTCCGGAACCCAAACTGGGCGCCGCTGCAGAAGCAGACGCACCAGTACGTCCTGTCGGAATTCGGGTCGACAGAGGCCGAAGACGAGGACATCACCATCGTGCCCAGGTCGTGGTACGCCGGTACCGCGCCGGGGGTGAATACCTACATCAAGGTCGAGCATGACGCCGCGGACAGTTCCGCCCGGTCCACCTACGCGTCGGCCATCCTGGGCCTGCTGCCGGACGAGCGGACGGTCAGCGGCCTGGACCGTATCCTGACGGCGGGCAGGTGGTTCGAGGGGGATGAAAGGGACGTGTGCATCCTTCCCGTCGAGATGGCGCGGCTTCTCGGGATGTCGGAAGCGGACGCAGGTCAACAGGAAATCAGTATCTTCGGCAAACCCTTTACGGTCATTGGCCTATTCGACTCGGCCGCAATGGACAGGATCACCGACCTGGACGACGAGCCGCTCACCCCCGTGGATTACACGGCGACGGGGCGCGATCTGATCACCGAGCTTGCCATGATGGATTACGATGAGGAACCGGTGCAAATGGCCCGGTTCGAACACCTCCCGGCCGCGAATCTGATCCTTGCGCCCCATGCCTACGTAAACGACGTCGGGGGAACGCTCCGGTCCGTCGCGGTCCGTTTCCCCTCGGATGATGGCGCCCTCGACCGGATCGAACGCTTCATGCAGCGGCTGGGGATACCCGTGGTGGCCTCCGTGGGCGGAGAGGTCGCCGTGTTCAGCGCCATGGCGCTGAGTTCGCTGTCGGGCCTGGGCAACCTGTTCATCCCAATGGTGGTTGCCGCCCTGATCATCCTGAACACCATGATGAACGCCGTGTATGAACGCTTCAGCGAAATCGGCGTATACAGCGCCGTGGGCCTGGCCCCGGCGCATATTGGCGCGTTGTTCATGGCCGAAGCCGCCATGTACGCCGTGATCGGGGGCATGTCCGGCTACCTCATCGGGCAGACCGTTGCCCGCGGTATCACGGAATACGAGATGCTTGCGGGCTTGACGCTGAACTATTCATCCCTGTCCGCGGTGGCCTCGACGGCCATGGTCATGGTGGTGGTCATGCTCTCGACGATTTATCCAGCGCGCAAGGCATCCCAGATGGCCGTTCCGGACGTCAACAGGCAGTGGTCCTTCCCCGATCCCGAAGGCGACGACTGGCGTTTCGAGTTTCCCTTCACCATAAGTAGCACGGAGACGCTCGGCCTGTGTGCTTATCTGACCCGGTTCTTCGAGTCCTACGGCGAGAGTACGCTGGGGAGTTTCATGACGGACGAGGTGAGCCTGACGGGCAGAAACGGCGGATCAGGCGGTGCGGGCCGCGCGACGGAAGCGGATGGGAATCCGCCCGGTAGAGATGTCCCGGTCAACGACGCCGCGGACCTTGAATCCGCTTCGGGCGCGGCCACTGATTCCGCGGCCCGCGGAAACTTCGAGTCGGCAGCCGGCATGGCCACGTACGAAATTACAATGAAGACCTGGCTGGCGCCCTACGACACGGGGGTGAGCCAGCGGGTGACCCTTCACGCGTCGCCCGCCGAGGACGAACACGACCTGTACGCCGTGTGGGTGCACATCTATCGCCTGAGCGGCGACGTGGATTCGTGGCAACGCCTGAACCGCCGCTTCCTGAACGTGCTGCGCAAGCAGTTCCTGGTCTGGCGTACCGTGGACCAGGAGGTCAAAACGGTCTACGCGGGTGAGGGGCGGGAGATGATTGGTGCGGGCGCGGGGACTGGCCCGCGTACGGAGACTGGTCCAGGTACGGTGGAACCGGCCTGATCGTCGCTGCGGTTCAGCAGGAATGGCCGGGCGATGATCGGCGCAGTCGCGTGAAAGGGTTGGACGCGGTCCCGTTATCAGGCTGAAGGAGGAATACCATGGAAGGCGGAGGCAGCGGAGGCCCCTGGCTCAACACTCTGATGGGACAGAACGTTCGGGTTATGACGCCGGGATCCGCCACGGAGGACCGCATGACCGTCATCGAGGCCGTCGAGCCGCCCCACAGTCCGCCGCCCGTCTTCACCCGCCACGCCTTCATCGAGATGTTCCTGGTCGTCAAGGGCGCCCTGACCTTCCAGTTCCTACACGAAAGCGCCTTCGTGATCGAAGCCAGCCAGATGGTGACCGTACCCGGCTACCGGCCCCATTCCTTTTGGAACGAGGGGGACGATCCGGCGGGGGTCATGCTGATCTGCACGCCCGCGGGGCTGGACCGGTTCTTCGAGGCTTCCGATCGGTTGCTTCGGCGCATGCCGACGGACACGGCCGATCCCGATGAGTTGAAAGCGGAGATGGCACGCCTTCGGAAGGAGTTCGGGCTGGAACACGTGGCGCCGGCGCCGAAATAAGCCTTGGTGATCTTTGGTAGGCTACCCAATCTTTCATAAGAGTATAGCATCCCTAGAACACTGTTGTGTCGACGACACCGTGCAATAGCGAGTGGTTGGAGGATTTGACGTATCCTATAAACTGAGTTGACCCCGTTTAGTACGTATGAATTTGTGTACAACGAGGAGTGTTCGACACAACTCCAAGAAATGTGAACCTGTCTACAAACCGGTAATCTTGGTTTTATGTGCACCGGGTAAAGTCAGTCCGCGTGGGTATGACAGCGTTTATCGAAAAGCTCGGCCGTATGAGGATCAAGGAGTTGGCGTGATGGCGAGAGTCCGAAAGTCAACTGCAATTGAACGATTGCAGAGGTTGGTTGATGAGGCTTCAGAGCTGGATATGGAGGATGATAGCTCTCAGGAAGTTCAAAAATGGATACAGGACGTTTTTACCGCTTTTATCAACATATTCGGTGAGGATAGTTCTCAGTTTTCACGACTTCCGCAAAGTCACAAAACAACCCCAAGTGGGGTTCGTGAATACCTGAGATCAATGGTTTCCTGCGTCGCGTCTAGTCTCGATGAGATCAAGTACTTTCGTGAGGATGAAACAGAAACTGTGAAACAACCCTCAGAACAGGGTGACTTAAAAGCACCAGATAAGGACTGTTACGACCAGGGATCGGCGACCAAAAAAGTCTTTGTCGTTCATGGTCACGACGAGGCCGTCCTGCAGGCGGTTGCGAGATTTCTAGAAAAGCTGAAACTCGAACCAGTAATCCTGCACGAACAGGCGAATCAAGGCCGCACGATCATAGAGAAATTTGAGGATCATTCGGATGCGAGTTTTGCCGTGGTTCTGCTGACACCTGACGACATAGGCGCGGCCGTTACGGATAAGGCCGATCTACGGCACCGAGCTCGTCAGAACGTAATTCTCGAACTCGGATTCTTCATTGGGAAGTTGGGTCGCAACAGGGTCTGTGCTCTGAAATCGCGTTGTGTCGAAAATCCGTCGGACGTTGATGGGATGGTCTATATCAACCTCGACGAGCCAGATGCATGGAAGACCGGACTCGTGCGGGAGTTAATGGCAGCTGGTTTCGCCATCGACGCTAACTGGGTTTAGCAGCCATGAACGCACAGTTGTCGATTTCCAAAACCGAATTGTCAGCCTATTGTAAAAATCATGGCATCCGACGATTAGCAATTTTCGGATCGGTGCTCCGGCCAGATTTTGGCCCGGAGAGCGATATCGACGTACTGGTCGAGTTCGCACCGGGTCACACTCCCGGTCTGCTGGGCATGGCCGGATTGGAGATTGAACTATCCGAATTGTTTGGCGGTCGGAAGGTGGACCTGCGGACTCCTGAGGAATTGAGTCGTTATTTTCGACAGAAGGTCATTGACACGGCAGAAGTTCTATATGTGCAGGGATGACGAAATCCCATTACAGCACATGTTGGACGCCGAGCGGGAGGCAGTGTGTTTTTCACGAGGACACAGTTGGTTGCAGCCGCTAAGTCAAGCCTACCATATCGCGCGTGAATAGTAATCCAGGATGGTGGTGTCCGAAGTCACGAGCAGGCATTTGTTCAATTTGGCCGTGGCCACGATCGTGCGGTCGACAGGATCCCGGTGATCCCAGTCCAGTTCGAGATTCCCGATCCATGTCCACACGTCCACTGGACGTACTTCAATCCGTTCGGTCCGTTCCAGATTTTATGCGAAGTCCTGAATGGACAGGGGCAACACAAGATCGGCCTTTTTCACCCTAACGCCGATCTCCCAGATCGAGATCGAACTGATGCACACGCGGTCGGCTTGTGTAATCGTCTGGTCGTCGATTTTGGACAGGCGTTCGGGATCCAGTGTCCAGAAAACAAGCGCGGACGTATCCAGTACGACCATTACGTTTCATCCCATTCGTCGATTGTCGGTGTGTCGATGTCTCCATGATAGACGATCTTTCCCCGCAGTCCATCGAAGATCCTGTCAACCGATTGCTTTGGCTTTATGGGTTTTACACTGAGAACTGGACTCCGGTTATGCGTTACGATCAGATCCTCGCCCGATTCCTCGATTTCTCGAAATACCCGAAGCATATTGGCCTTCAGCTTGCTCTTCGATTTGAACAGCATATGGACTCCAGTCTGTTTAGCAAAAGACTATGGTCATGACCCTGGTTATATTCGAAGGATTTCCTATGAACCGTCAAGGATTTATCTCATTCTCGGCAACTTAGAAGTCGGATTCCGTGCGACTATTCCGACTGTATAGGTATGATGTTCAATTCAATGTGTAAGACAGGTTGACAATCGACGTCCCGACGTCTAATATTAAAATATGGCCACTAACACCGAAAGATACGCTCCTGGTCGAGTACGAGATGCGATAATCCGGGTGATGAGACTAACGACAGAAGGTTTGTCTGCTAAACAGATCGCAGCGAGAGTTGCAAAGATAGAGGGCCACATGCCTGAGTCCTCGATCAGGTCTTATCTTCGTCTGAACACTCCAGAGACATTTGTTCGTGAAAGGAGGGGGGTATACCGCCTTAAGGTAGATCATGACAGCAGTCTGCAACGAACGATGTTCAGGAGTCCACCTTGGCAGGAACCCTTCAAGTTTGGATCGGCTACATTGTTTCATAGTGAATGTTTGGATTGGCTGGACGCAAGAGATGACCAATCAATCCACGCGATAGTTACCGATCCACCTTACGGTCTGCAGGAATACACAGCGAAAGAGCAGACGAAACTCCGAAATAGGAAGGGGGGGATCTGGAGGATTCCTCCTGCATTTGATGGCCACGTTCGTTCGCCGTTACCAAGATTCACTACTTTAACCGATGAACAAAAACTTTATCTTCGGGAGTTTTTCTATATCTGGTCTCGTCTACTGATCCCCAAGTTGGTACCTGGCGCCAACGTGGTCGTTGCCTCCAATCCACTACTCTCCCACATTGTCGCCGGCGCTATAGCGGATTCGGGGCTTGAAAGACGCGGCGACATCGTCAGGCTTGTTATGACTATGCGTGGCGGTGATCGGCCAAAAGCGGCACATGATGAATTCAAGGATGTCAGTGTGCTCCCCAGATCAATGTGGGAGCCATGGCTGATATTCCGTAGGCCTGTGGAGGGAAGAGTACAGGACAACCTCAGAAAATGGAAAACGGGAGGGTTTCGACGGCCGACTGGACTCAAGCCATTCGGAGATGTTATTCAATCTTCCCCGACCAGAAAAAATGAGAAGGCGATAGCACCTCACCCCAGCCTTAAGCCACAATCCTTCTTACGACGCCTCGTGAGGGGTGTTCTTCCACTAGGTGAAGGTATAGTTGTCGATCCCTTTGCCGGCGCTGGCTCTACTCTCGCGGCCGCTGAAGCAGTTGGGTACGAGTCAATCGGAATAGAAAAGGATTCTCTGTACTTCAATATGGCCAAGGAAGCACTACAGCCACTAGCCGAGCTCGAAGTGTAGGGACTGAAGGAAACCTCAATTACCTGTCTAGGTAAATCCAGTTCTCGCGAAGTTTACTCACGCCAAAGCGGTCAAGTGTGGCAGTTCGTGTGCCGAGTTCCCCTCTCGGATTGCGTCTAAAGTCTTCGATGGTTACCCTAGATAGGTAGACTTCCCTAAACGTCATTGGAAGTCTTGATGAAGAGGGTTCGGTTTTGTTATCGACCTCGTATACAAATACACACATCCACTGGTCGCGCGCGCCATGTGTATCGACCGCACCGCCTTTTTTCTTCGTGGTTTTGATTTCAAGACCCTGATCTCCCGACTTAACGGAGTTTTCTGCGTAAACTCCCTGAACGAGAAGGTCAGGATGGCCATTGAAGTAGTTGTTTTCAGTAAGCACCCTTGAATGTTTAGCCAGACTGGCCGTCAGCATGTCCGATAGCACACCAGACATGATAGCGGGTCTCAACATATCGTCAAGCCGTTCCAGTCCGCGGTCTACCAGATGAGAATTGACATCGTGGAAGAAATCATAAACGTCCTGCATTGCCGACTCGAAATCCATAATGCGGAGCTGATATGGTAAAGTCGAGTCAGGATTGAATGATTCTCTTGCTACGACATTTCTGGATTGTTTGATCCGTTCGTCTCCTTCATGTTATCTGAATGCATGTTTCAACAAAATGTGATTTACTGTGAATTTGTAAACCACTACCTACAATATCATGACCTAGAATCTCATGAAAGTAAAATCAATCTATTCCTCCACGGCCCGCAAATCCAGCGCCAGATCGCGGAAGCCCCGCACGCGGTGTAGGGTGACCAGGTTGGTGTCGTGCTGGTTCTTGCCGCCGCGCGCGGTGCGGGCGACGACGAGGAGATCGTCTCCGGAGATGACCTGCGAGGCGTAGCTGAAGGACTCCATCATGCTCCTGCTCATGGCCACGCATCCGGCCTGGAACCAGTTGAGGGCGTCGAGGCTGTACATCAGCATCAGGATGCGCCGCTCGTTTCCCGGCGGTCCGCTGAAACCGATTCGCCGAAGGGGTTCCCGGTCCTGCCACGGGTTCGTGGACAGGGTTGCCGTGGTCCAGTAAAGGCCGCCTTTGTCGTCGTGGACGATCTGGAACTTGCACTGGGCGCCCGGCATGGGATGGAACTGGAGGAAACGGTAGTCGAGGTTCCGACCGTCGTCCTCGACCCGTCCGATTGATGCCAGGCTCGACGTCGAGTGGCCGTCGACGATCGTGCGCATGATCATCCGGATCTCGCCGTCCACCAGCACGATGTTGCCCTCCAGGAAGCTGTCGGCCGGCACCTTGTCCTTCAGGCTTTCGGGGTATTTCCGCTGCGAGAGCACATCGGGGATACCGGGGAACCGGACGTGGTTGGACATGCGCCAGGCCGCCGGATCCAGGAGGTCTTGTGACAGGTCGCCGGCCACCACCAGCGATTTCCAGTCGAAACGGCTGGGCGCGTCGCAGGTCTCGAAGGCGCGGTAGGCATGTCCGTTGTGGATCAATACCGGCGTCGGCGCGCAGTGGTGCTTCCCTTCGAAGAGCGTGACCGGCCCTTCCCAGGTGAAGCCGCCGTCCCGTGAGCGGCCGATGACGATGTCCCGGCTTTTGCGCTTGTTTCCGATGAGATACGCGTCGTCCCCGTAGGTCCAGACGGTCGCCCAGATGAAATCCTGGCACGACGCCAGGGTCCACGTTGCGCCGTCGTCGTCACTGACCAGTACCTCGGTCTGATCCGGCACGGATTCCTTGAGCGGACTGGGACGGAACCATTCGTAACTGGCCAGCAGGCGCCCCGAGCGCATCCGCGCGATCGACGGCGAACCGGCGTATACGTTCTCCGGGTCGGGTGATGAGGCCAGTACCTGGTAGTCTTCGGCGAGCATTCGATTCATGTCTAACGACCTCCTGGTGATTGGGATGGAAACACGATTCTACCCGGCTGCAACGCGCTTGTCAACGGGAAGGTACCCGCTGGATCCGCTCGAAATCGCGCTACCCATATACGATACGCGAGCGCGAGATCTTCCCATAGTTCTTTATACGCGGCGCCATATTGCCCTTGATCTGAATCGCCCCCGACCTGTATCATAGAATCGATCACCAGGACAACCATTCCAGATACGAACAGAGAAAATCGAACCGGGTCCGCCGGGAGGATACACTTATGGCCGGAAAAACCAACCTGTCCCGCAGAGATTTGCTGATCAAGGGAGGGCTCGCGACGGCCGGCATGGCGCTGCTGCCGTCCCACGTACTGGCCCAGTTGGCCCAACTGGCGCGGGACGAGACGCCCGTGGACTGGATCGATGAATTCGGGCCGCCGCAAAGCCCCGATTTCGTCCTGCTGGACTGGAACGGGCTCGAATCTTGGATTACGCCCGTAGACCAGTTCTTCTCGGCGAGCCACTATCCCGAGCCCACCGTGGCCGGAGAAGGCTACAGTCTGGAGGTTTCGGGCGCGGTAAGACAGAAACTCAACCTGAGCCTCGACGAAATCAAGTCCATGCCGAGCAAGGACGTTATCTTCACCCTCGAGTGCTCGGGTAACCGGGGCGTCCCCGTTTTCCGGGGCGGCGTGTACAACGCCCGGTGGACCGGCACGCCGCTGGCGCCGGTCCTGGAACGGGCAGGGGTGTGGGACAACGGTATCGAGGTGGTATTCTTCGGACACGATGAAGGGGTCGAGAACGTCACGCCAATTCGAAGCGAACCGCTGGCGATGAAACAGAATTTCGCCCGGTCGCTTACCACGAAACAGGCGATGGACCCGGACATCCTGCTGGCCTACGAGGTGAACGGACAGACGCTGCCGCCGAAGCACGGATATCCCCTGCGGCTCATCGTACCCGGCTGGTACGGCATCACCCAGGTGAAGTGGCTGAAACGCATCGAGGTGCGCACCACCCGGTACATGGGCAGGTTCATTTCGCGGGATTACGTCACGGTCCGCGAGGAGACCCACAACGGGGAGACCGTCTGGCGACAGGAATCCGTTGGAAAAGGCCGGATCAATTCCGTCACGGCGCGGGTCACGCGCGTCGGCCCCCTGCACCGGATCTACGGCGCGGTATGGGGCGAACCGCTCAGGGAGGTCCAGGTGCGCATCGATGACGGTTCCTGGCAGACGGCCGAAATCATCGAGGGGCTGGACGCGGAACACGCCTGGAAGTTCTGGCGGCTGGACTGGGACAGGCCTTCAGCGGGCGAGCACACGATCACTTCCCGGGGCGTAACGACGGGCGGCACGATACAGCCCGCGCCGGACGACCCCTACCTGGCCGGCAAGAAGACATACTGGGAAAGTAACGGCCAGGTGACCCGGACTATTCAGATCTTCGAAAGCTAGGGAACGAATCCCGATCCATGGTCATCGATTCCCACGCTTACTGTTTTCCGCCGGGAGACGCGACGGCCGGGTACGCGGACGCAGGTGAACACCTCCGCTGGATGCAGGCCGAGCACGCGGTCCACCACCAGCCGGCCTGGCGCGTCCGCGACCGGGCCCCCGCCTCGTCAGATGCGATCGCTCCCGCTTCGCCCGGGGACTGGTCCACGCTTCCCGACGTGGATTTCCGCGTCGATCATGCCCATGGCCGGGTGGTGTGGACGGTCGACGGCGAAGACTGCACCAAGCAGTTCTACCCGCCCCACCTGCGCAACCTGGAGTACACCCCCGACGGCCTGATCGCCGAGATGGACTATGCGGGCGTGGACGCCGCCCTGCTCCATACCAATCCCATGCTGAACCGGGACAGCGCGTTCCAGGCCGAATGCGTCGCCGCATTTCCCGGCCGGCTGTACTCCATGGCGCCCGTGGACGAGTGGCGAATCGCCGCGGAAACGGACCGGGTGATCGAAGAGATTGAACGGGCCGTGCGCGTTCGCGGGCTGCACGCCGTCAAGTTCAACGCCACGCTGGCATATCGCGAAAGCGACGAACGCTGGAGCGGTGGCGCCTACCGACCGTTCTGGGACGCCGTGGCCGTCTTGAAGGTGCCGGTGTTCTTCACCCTGGGCGCCGGACCCGTGCTCGGTTACCATGCCGACCTGACGCAGGGCTACTTCGACGAAGTCGGCGTGCTCATGGACTGGATGGACCGGTACCCGGATTCGGTCTGCAGCATCACCCACGGTTTCCCCTGGCGCATGTTTGTCGAAGGCGACCGTCTCGTCTTGCCGGAGGAACTGTGGAAACCCTACGAAAACCGCAATCTCAGCCTGGAAGTCTGCTTCCCCGTGCGCATCGGCGACCTTTTCGACTTTCCCTACAGCGAGGCCCTACCGGCCCTGGAGGAGTTGGTCGGCCGGATCGGTAGCGACAGGTTGCTGTGGGGCACGGACATGCCCTTCCAGAACCGGTTCTGCACTTATCGGCAGTCCCGGGACTGGATCGAGAAGTACGCGGGATTTCTCGGCGAGGCGGACCGTGCCGCGATCATGGGCGGCACCGCCGCGCGTATACTGGGTATTACGTAACAAAAAGTTGATGTAGCGGGAATCCGGTGTTCTCGAAAACTGTTATAAGAAGAGTTAACTTTTGTGACACTTTAAGAACCCGGCTCCGGCCCCGCACCCAGCCCCGAGCCCAGCCCCGAGCCCGCAGGTTTACATAAACCGGAGGAACCCATGCACGTCGGCACCCAGCAGTTCAGCACATCGGACGAAGACCTGGAGTATCTCGCCCGCCACGGCGTCTTCAACAAGAACGAGAACAACATCACATTCCACAGGGAATACGGGTGGGATGTGGAGGAACTGGCGGCCAGGAAGGAGAAGTGCACCCGGTTCGGGATCGACATGGAGATGGTGGCCCTGCCCATCGCCCAGTTCAACGTAGACGGCGGCCAGGTGCCCAATTACATGCTGGGAAAATACGAGGAAGGCGACAAGGAAATCGAATTGGTGTGCAACATGGTACGCCAGGCCTCGGAAGCGGGCATCCCGGCGGTGAAGTACTACCTGTGCGAGATGGAGAACCAGCGCACCGAGAGCGATCCGCCCGGACGAGGCGGTTCGGTCTACAGCACCTGGGACCTGGAGAAGGCGAAGGACCGGCCGCCGCGGTACGACGAACCCGTGACCGCCGAGATGAACTGGGCACGCATCACCTACTTCCTGGAGCGGGTGATCCCCGTGGCGACCGAGTGCAAAGTCCGCATGGCCTGCCATCCCTGCGATCCGTGGCTGCCGCCCGGCTATCGCTGCGTGGACCGCGTACTCGGCGGCTTCGATGGATTCAAGCGATTCATCGAGATCTGTCCCAGTCCGTACCACGGCATGAATCTCTGCCTGGGCTGCATGGCGGAGAGTTCGCTCGATCCCCGCAACGAGGTGCCCGACATCATCCGGTACCTGGGCTCGCGCAACAAGATCTTCCTCTGCCATTTCCGCAACATCGTGGGCGGGAGGAACAAGTTCCAGGAAGTCTGGCCCGACGAAGGCGTCATGAACATGCATCGGAACATGCAGGCGCTCAAGGAAGTCGGCTATGATCACATGTGCGTGCCCGATCACGCGCCCGGGCACAAGGACCCGGACAGCTATCGGCAGGCCTTCGCCTACGAGTTCGGTTACATCCAGGCGATGATCCAGGCCGTGATGGACGAGGGGTAGGACGCTGTTTGGCCTGGCTTGGGTGATCGGCAGGAGGTGGGTCAAACAGCATGGCGATCCAGTCTTCGCCATGCCACGGTCAGTTCTGCCACTCGATCAGTTGCTGGTCCTGTTTCAGGCGCGCGCGCTGGTGCTGGGCGGCAGTGAAGATGTCTTCCAATCTGGGCGTGTCGACTTCGAGTCCCGGCAGAGCGTACCGCGCTTCCATGAAAAACCGGTCCTCCTGCGACGATTGGATCCATGCGTGCCGCCACCATTCAAGCACGCGGTCTCGAGCGTCCGCCATGGCACTGGAAGAGGGCAGCCGGTCGCTCTTGCTGAGGTTGATGTTGCCGCGGGCCGGCAGCAGGTTCCAGAGATCGTTGTTGCGCCAGCGCGCCCACGGAAAACAGTGGTCGATGTGCGGAACGGTTTGAATACGCGCTGCGGACCAGACGCAGGTGAGCGCGAATCCGTCATCGCGCAGCTGTTTCGCC
>JAPOOT010000290.1 GCA_026713285.1 Gemmatimonadota bacterium
CGGCGACCACGGAAAGCGGATGGACGTCTACCGGCAGGCCGAGCGGATACTGGTGGAGGAAGTGGGCGGACTCTTTGTCTGGTACCCGACCATGAACCAGATATGGAAATCGGATATCAAGGGAGACGCCCTCGAACCGAACCGCAGGGGATTCCGGTCCTGGCGGGGCGAGCAGATCGGGAACACGGCCTTCACGATTTATATCGCCGAGGAAGGGGAGCGGGACGCGCAGCCGCCCGGTTTCTTTGGTCGGCTGTTCGGAAATGGAAATTGACACTAAACACAACGGTACAGGCTTCAAAATCCCTCCATATCAATAACCTTTCCAGTTTTTTTAACCCGCCGCAAACAAACCCCAGTTCCCAGGTGTTGTACTATTGTATCCGGATAGCGGGTCGACGGGAAAAGGACTTTGCATGACGCACGAAGAGGGACGATGCATCGCGCTGGAAATCCATCGCGGCAACAGAGGCGCGGTGGCAAACCTGGTGGCGTCATACAAGGACAGACTCTACACCTACGCCTTCCATATGCTTGGCGGTTCGGACGACGCTCTCGACGTTACGCAGGAAGCCTTTGTCAAGGCCTACGAAACACTCTCCGGAAAGTACGACGCGGAGCGGTGCATGACGCTCGAAATCCGTCCCTGGTTGTACCGCATCGTTAGGAACCTGGCGTTGAACCGGTTGAGATCGCGCAAACGCATGGCAGGCGCGGTAGAGAGGATGAAAGTGGACGTACAAGATCAGACTTTCGTCCCCCAAAACGACCAGACCAGGGCGATCCGGACGGCCCTCGAAAGACTGGGAAGAGAGAGCCGGGAATTGATCATCCTGCGATTCATCGAGCAATACACCTACGCGGAAATCGCGACGGTCACCGGCACATCGGAATCGGCGCTGCGGGGCAAGGTGTACCGGGCGCTACGCAGACTTCGCAAATTCATGGAGGACGACACCTGTGGATTGTAACGAAGCGAGACGGCAACTGGATCAAATCAGAATCGGCGAGGCGGACGATGAGGCGAGCCGGGCCGTGGTGGAACACCTGGAAGTGTGCGACGCATGCCGCGAAGAAGCCGCATTCATGGGGCGTCTCGCAGTCGCATCTCCCAAACTGAAACTGACCGCCCCCGAGGGGCTCATGGAGGAAGTTATGATCAGGATAGCAGATCGATACGATGTCATCGACACGGATTTCGGGCCGGCGCACGTGGGTTTCACGCCAAAGGGCATATCCGCGGTAAAACTCGACGTGGAGGAAGACGGTGCCTTCGAGTCATTTTACGAAGATAGGCTCGGGCGGACCACGGTCAGAGGTTCGCTACCTATAGCGTATGCCGAGGCAGTCAGACGGGCCATAAGAGGAGAAAAGATCGCTCAGCCACCGGTCACCCTTGAGGGACTTACCGAATTCGAACAGACCGTGCTGGAACACCTGGCCAGGATACCGTCGGGCGAGGTCCGTCCCTATGCCTGGCTGGCGCGGGAAGTGGGCAGACCGAAGGCGATCAGGGCCGTCGGCACGGTCATGGCCCGGAATCCCGTACCCTTCCTGATGCCCTGCCACCGGCTCGTACCGTCGACCGGGGGCGTGGGAAACTACTACTACGGACCGGAAATGAAGTGGAATCTGCTGGAACGGGAAGGGATACCGAGGGAAGATCTCGCGAACTGGAAGCAGCGGGGTATTCGCTACGTCGGCAGTAAAACGACCGGTATCTACTGTTATCCGACCTGCCGTGATGCGCGGCGCATCAAACGGGAGCACCGCCTTGAATTCAGCAGTACGGAGGACGCAACAAACGGCGGATGCCGGCCGTGTAAAAACTGCAGGCCGCTTTCGGCGTAGATTTGATCCGGTAATCAACGAAGATATCTGTCGTTTTAGCACTATAGCGCCGTAGATACCACAATTCCGGCGTTGATACCACTATAGCCGTAGATACCGACAATGCGCCGTCGATACAATGTAGATACTAGCGATTGCGTGGAGGAATCTGGTCGCCCGTCGGACGGGGTATGGGTCTCCAATAACCCGAGGGATCGCTGCCTCGGCAGATCAAGGCCCGATGATATTCCGGGTAGCGGCCCCGGACGTCCGGCGGCAGATACCGTATCGTCAGTCCGCAGCGGCGGCGATCGGAAACATTCGGCTCGGATCCGTGCAGCAGCAGGTCGGTGTGCATGGAGATCTGGCCCGCCTTCATGACGAAGGGCACGGGATCGCCGCCCCACCTGTGCGGGTCGTGGACGGACTGTCCCAGCACGTTGCGTTCGGCTTTCGTGCTGTTCTCGAAGGGGATCTGTCCGTGAAGGTGTGAACCGGGGATGACCGTCATAGGGCCGTTTTCCTCGTCCACGTCGTCGATGGCCAGCCAGATCGTCACCACCTTACTCGGTGTAAGGGGCCAGTATGAGGCGTCCTGGTGCCAGCTCACCCGCTGCACGTCGCCCGGCATCTTGCAGAAATAGTGGGTCATCTCGCAGATCAGTGTCTCGCCGACCAGGTCCTCCGCGTAGTCAAGAATCCTTTCGTTCATGGCCAGGTTGTAGATACCCTCGCAATGCCGCTGCCAGCCGTTGATGGAGTAGCTGTTGTACCCTTCCTGCTCTGCACGGGCCATCAGGTCCTCGAAATACAGGCGGTTCGCTTCGGCCTCCTGCGGAGTAAATACATCGACGGGGCACAGATACCCGTTCGTGTTGAAGAAGTCGATCTGTTCACGGGAAAGCGCTTTCGGATTTTCGGATCTTGCCGGAAAAAAACGAAGTTCCCGCTTCATATCGGGCAGGGCGTCGGTAATGGGCATGTCTAGACCTTGTTCATTAGAACAAATATTGAATCAATGAGTGGTCACACTGGTCAGAAAAGTCTACAGGGTAAATATACCGGCACAAATACCTTGAGACAACCCTTTGTATCGGTTAAATAACCCTGTATGGACGATACCACGAACAGGGCGCTTCATTCGCTCGACCTCGCTCCAGGCGCGTCTATTGACGACGTGAAGAAGTCGTACCGGGAGCTGGCGCTGATCTGGCATCCGGACAAGGTGCCCGACCGTGTGAAAGACCGCGCCACGGCCAAGTTCACGGAGATCAATGAGGCCTACCAGTGGCTCGTCCGAAATCCGGATAAACTGCGGATGCCTTCGTCTTCCAG
>JAPOOT010000215.1 GCA_026713285.1 Gemmatimonadota bacterium
AGAACCTACATGGCAAATCCAGCATTCACCATCTGAGGAACATGCTACATGTCAACACTACAGATCGGCATCGCCGGCGCCGGCGGCATGGGCGGCCACCACGCCCGGATGATTTCCGCCCGGGAGGACGCCCGGGTCGTGTCCCTGTTCGATACAGACCCCGTGGCGATGAACCGTTTGGAGAAAAGCCTGGGGACTGCGGCGCAGGGCCTGAACCACTATGGGTCGCTCGAAGCGATGATCGATTCGGAGGAACTGGACGGCATCGTCATCGCCACACCCCATACCCGGCATGCGGACCAGGTCCGCGCCAGTCTGGAAGCGGGCCTGCACGTCCTCGTGGAAAAACCCATGGCGACGACTACGCGGGATGCCAGGGACTTCATCGCGTATTCCGAACGGGCCGGCAAGGTGCTAGCCGTCGCCTATCAGCGCCATGGCGAGGGCAAGTTCATCAAGGCCCGGCAGATGATCGGCGATGGAGCCATCGGCGACGTACGGCTCGTCCACGTCATCATCGCCCAGGACTGCCTGGGGATCTTCAGTCCCGGCGCGTCCTGGCGCGCGGACCCCGAGCTATCCGGCGGCGGCCATTTCATGGATACGGGCAGCCACATCAACGACATCCTGCTGTGGACGACCGGACTGGAACCGAAGTCGGTCCACGCCTTTATCAACCCGGAAGGCACCCTGGTCGACGTAAACACGGCCATTTCGGTGGAGTTCACCAACGGCGCCGTCGGCAATCTTTCCTACACGTCCCTGTCGCCCGAATGGCGAGAGGAGTTTACCTTCTACGGTACGGAAGGCGTGATGCGCTTCGGCGCGTCGGAGCCGCTGTTCGTCCACCGCAAGGGCGAGGATATACGGTTGCCGAAGACCCCGGGCAGGGGGAAGCCGCCGGCGGACAATTTCATCGAAGCCATACAGGGCGAGGCGGACGTGCAGGCGCCGCCCATCTGCGGATTGCGCGTGGTACAGCTGACCGAGGCGGCCTACAAATCGGCTGCGAGCGGTAAGCCCGAGGCAGTCGGTTGATCCGGACTATTTGGTTCGAGTCAGATCGAGCACGGTCATGTACAACATCCATTGAGGAGTACGATGAACGAAAATGGTATGAACACCTGTCCCCTGTTTATCGATGGCAAGTGGACCGACGCGGGCGACGTAGCGACGGAACCGGTATTTAACCCATCGGACGGTAGCGTCATCGCGAGAACGCCCATGTGCGGCGAAACCGAGGTCGATTCGGCGGTCCGGGCAGCTCGTGCGGCCTTGCCCGATTGGTCCGAGACCCCGGTCGTCGACCGGGCGCGGATTCTCTTCCGCTATGTGCATCTGCTCGAAGAGAACTTCGAAGCGCTGTCCCGCCTGGTAACGCGTGAGCATGGCAAGACCCTGGTAGAAGCCCGGGGTTCGGTGCGCCGCGGTATCGAAGTTGTGGAATTCGCCTGCGGTGCGCCTATCCTGCTGATGGGCGATTCGCTCGAGCAGATCGCCAACGGGATCGATTGCGACACCATACGCCAGCCCGTGGGGGTCTGCGCGGGGATCACCCCTTTCAACTTCCCCGCCATGGTGCCCATGTGGATGTATCCCATCGCCATCGTCTGCGGGAACACCTTCGTCCTCAAGCCTTCCGAGAAAGTACCGCTCACCGCCATACGGCTCGTGGAACTGCTCCATGAAGCCGGCCTGCCGCCCGGGGTGATGAACCTGGTCCACGGCGGCGTGGACGTGGTAAACGCCTTGTGCGCGCACCCGGATATCGACGCAGTTTCCTTCGTCGGATCTTCCCCCGTGGCGAGGCACGTCTACCAGACCGCTACCGCCCATGGCAAGCGCGTGCAGTCGGCCGGAGGCGCCAAGAACTACATGGTTATCCTGCCCGACGCGGACCCCGCCTTCACCGTGGATGCCCTGATCGGCTCGGTATACGGCTGCGCCGGGGAGCGATGCATGGCAGGCAGTGTGGCCGTGGCCGTGGAGGAGGCCGCACAGCGCGTGCTGCCTCCGCTGCGCGAAGCGCTGGATGAAATGAAGGTAGGACCGACGGACCGGGAACCGGCGGCGGACATGGGGCCGGTCGTCACCCGCCAGCATCTCGACAAGGTACATGGCTACATCGCCTCGGGCCTGGCGGACGGCGCCTCGCTTTATCGGGACGGCCGAGGCGTTAAAGTGCCGGAAACGCCGGAAGGCTTCTACCTGGGGCCCACGATATTCGATGATGCCGCCACCAGCATGAAAATCGTCCGGGAGGAGATTTTCGGTCCGGTGCTTTCCGTGATTCGCACCGACAGCCTGGATGAAGGCATCGAAGCCTGCAATCAGAGCGGATTCGGCAATGCCGCGGTCCTTTTCACGGGTGACGGCAAGGCCGCCAGGACCTTTAAAAACCGGGTCAGCGCCGGGATGGTGGGCATCAACGTCGGCGTTCCGGCGCCCATGGCGTTCTTCCCCTTCTCGGGCTGGAACGGCTCGTTCTACGGCGACCTGCACATGCAGGGCAAGGAAGGTTTCGCTTTCTATACTCGTCAGAAAGTCACCATGAGCCGGTGGGCGTGAGCGTTACACCATTATTGCGTATGAACCAGGGCAAATCCGGACGCGGCGGCTCTCGGGAGTTCTGAATGATACGGTCCCATACTGACCGTATGATATCGATGGGTCCGGCCACCACCAAATGAAGGACGAAAGCATGTCCAAACCTGATGTCTACATTTCGAAAACCCGATTGGACGGCGAAGACGCGTTGAACGACGCCGCCTTCGCCACCCCGGCCCGTGAGATGCTGCGCGCGCTGGACATTGATCCCGGAAACCGCGCCGTGATGATGAAGCCCAATGTCACGGCGGGAGCGCCGCGCAACAGTGGAATCGTTACGCATCCGGCCTTCGTGGGCGGTATGGTCGACTACTTCGTCGAGGAAGCGGGTGTGCCCCACGAACGACTCTACGTCGGCGAAGCGACAAGCCGGCTGACTTCGAAGACGCAACGCGACCTGAGTTGGGCCCGGAGCGGCTACACGGAGATGGCGCGCGAGAAGCGCGTGCGGCTGCTCGAACTGGCGGACTACGGCAACGTGCGCGTGATGCCGGGCGGCACGGTACAGCTCCACAACATCGGGATATCCCGTTGGGCGGCATCGGAAAACGTGTTCTACGTCAATGTTCCCAAACTGAAGACCCACAACCTGGGCGTGGTCACCCTGTGTGGCAAGAACCAGCAGGGCATCATGATACCGGTCACGGAACGGCACCTGTGCTCTGACGCGTGGCGCGCCACGTTCGGACGGGACGACAGGAGAAAGCAGGGACGGGAATGGATGCGCGAGGAGGACCACGAGGCGTGGCAGCGGACCATCGCGCACATGCACTGGGACGTCTTCCTGGCGTGCCGGCCCGATTTCAACCTGGTTGAGGGCATCGTGGGACGAGACGGCAACGCCTTCTACCAGGGCCGCAACTTTCCCACCGGTCTCGCCGTCGCCGGTGAATCCATGGCCGCGGTAGACCTGGTGGCGGCCCATCTCATGGGCTTCGAGCCGCCGAACCTGGTCTATCTTCAGGTCGGGATCGAACGGGGACTTTGTCCGCCCTCGATCGGCGAAGTGAATGTGCATCTCGTCCGGAACGGCGAGGTGTCCGGATTGACCGATGCGGATCGATTCAAGGCCGATCCTCCCTTCGAGGTATACCGCGATATCCCCGCGGACTACGCCAAAAAAGACCTGTTCGACGAGTACGATCCGAACGCCGAGGACTTTCAAATCACGGCCTGACGAAGAGCCGGTTCGCGGCCTGACGAAGAGCCGGTTCGCAGCCTGACGAAAAGCCGGTTCTCTCGGCGTGAGGAATACCCGGATGGTCTCCCATGACACAGGAAGTGGTGGATCCCCTCTACGCCGCTTTGATGTCACCCGGGACGCGTGACTTCACCCACGGGTTCCTGCCTCCTGAGGATCCGCTTCCCCGCCTGCCCGAGCTTTTCGAGGAATGGGAACAGACCGGCGACGTGTTGCCCAAGCTGGCCCTGACGCGGCATATACGCCCCGTAATAGAGGATCTGTCTCCATTCGCGGTCGACCGGCTGGATACCCTCGCCGAGCATGAACGGTCCTTGAGCCTGCTGTCCTTCCTGGCCAACATGTACGTTTTCGCCCCCGATCATCCGGTGGCCACGGCGATCCCCCGGAACCTGGCCCAGGCCTGGCACGGCGTGGCCTGCAGGCTCGGACGACCTCCCATGCTGACCTACGCCTCCCAGGTCATGTACAATTGGCGAAGGTTCGACCAGCAAGGCCCCGTCGAAGTCGGCAATCTGCGCATGTTGCTAAATTTCCTCGGCGGCATGGACGAAGAATGGTTCGTCACCATACACGTGCACATCGAGGCCGTCGCGGGCCGCGCACTCTCCATGCTGATCCCCGGCCAGGATGCGATTTTGCGGGGCGAATCGGAAAGGGTCGCGCATTGCCTGGACGCCGTGGCCGAAACGCTACACGAAATGCGGTCGATCCTGGAGCGGATGACGGAACGGTGTGATCCGAATACGTACTATCACCGGGTCAGGCCGTACATGTTCGGCTGGAAGAACAACCCTGAATTGCCCCAAGGCATGGTGTATACGGGTGTGGAAGCTTACGAAGGCAAGCCCCGGCAGTTCCGCGGCGAAACCGGGGCGCAGAGCGCGGTCATTTACGCGGTGGACGGGTTTCTCGGTATAGACCACGGGTACGACGAAATGCGGGCGTACCTGATGGAAATGCGCGACTACATGCCCGTCCAGGACCGCCATTTCATCGAAATAGTGGAAGGCGGACCGTCCGCCAAGGCGCACGTTCTGGGCCGGAAGTCCGACCTGCCGGGGCTGCGGAAATCCTACAACGCGGCAGTGGAAGCCCTTTACGAATTCCGCCGGCTGCATATCGAGTACGCTGCGATGTACGTGCTCAAACCGGGACAGAAGGAATCCAAGGGCCACGTCGGCACCGGCGGCACGCCATTCACGGTGTATCTGAAGAAGCACATCGACGAAACCCTGGCCCACCGTATCTAGCCGCACGGTGGTCAAAACAGTTGCCCTTTCGTTCTCTCCGTGTTAAATTGAAGTACCGGTAAAGGCCATATCCACAAGGGCTTAGAGATGGCGCGCAAGTTCGATATTCCCAATTTCTATAAAAGCGAGATTACCGCCCGGATCAAGCAGGGCCGGAGACTGGTCGATCCCAAGAAAAAGGACCTGTCGCCCTCCATTCTGGATTTCGACAGCGTCCGGTTCGTCTTCGCAAGGCATTTCGGTTTCTGCTACGGCGTGGAAAACGCGATCGAAATCGTATACAAGACGCTGGAGGAACACCCGGACAAGCGGATTTTCCTGCTCAGCGAGATGATACACAATCCGAATGTCAACACGGACCTGCAGTCCCGGGGCATCCGGTTCATTCATACGACGCTGGGCGAACAGCTCATACCCTGGGACGAGTTGACCCCCGACGACCTGGTCGTCGTTCCCGCATTCGGCACTACGGTGGAGATCAAGGAGATGCTGACGCGCAGGGGGATCGACTTCTGCACCTACGATACGACCTGTCCCTTCGTCGAGAAGGTCTGGACCCGGGGCGGACAGATCGGCCAGCAGGGATTTACGGTCGTCATTCACGGGAAACCCCGGCACGAAGAGACGCGCGCGACCTTCTCCCACAGTATCCAGCAGGCCCCGACCGTCGTGGTGCGTAACCGGGAGGAGACCCTTCTCCTTGCCGATATCATCACGGGGAGATCAACCCGGGACCGGTTTTTCGAAGTATTCGGTGAAAACTGTTCGAAGGGATTCGATCCTGATATTCATCTGAACCGGGTCGGCGTAATCAACCAGACTACCATGCTCGCCAGCGAGACCCATGAAATCGCGCGGTTAATCAGAGAAGCGCTGGAGGTACGGCATGGCACCGAACTTATATCCGATCATTTCGCCGATACCTCGGATACCCTGTGCTACGCCAGCAACGAAAATCAGAATGCCACCTACGCCATGATTGACAAGGGGGCGGACGTCGCCCTTGTCGTCGGGGGCTACAACTCGTCCAACACTTCTCATCTCGTAGAGCTTTGCGGGGAAACGATCAGCACCTTCTTCATCAACAGCAGCAAAGACATCCTCTCCGACAGGCAGATCCGCCACTTCGACCTGGAATCCAAATCGATCCTCGCCACCATCGACTGGCTCCCGGCCGCCCGGCCCGTGGACATTATCCTGACCTGCGGCGCTTCGTGTCCCGATATCATGCTGGACAACGTGCTGCTGCGCATTCTTTCATTCTTTCCCGATGCGCCGCCGGTAGCGGAAGTCCTTGCCGAATACGAAAACACCGTACGGAAGCCGGTGGTTGCAGAATCGTGAACCGGCCGCTGGCCCTTGATCAGTGACGTGGCGAAAGATCGCCTCGTGCCCGGTCGTCCGTACATGCGAGACACACTCGAGACACATTTCATTACAGGGGAGTTCCATGCAGATCGGGGTGAGTTCATACAGTTACAGCAGATTGATTCGAAGCGGCGCGATGACGGAATTCGACGCGGTCCGCCAGACGGCGGAACTCGGATTCGACGTGATCGAATTCTCCTCGCTGAACCCGCCCGGGGACCAGCCATTCGAGCAGTATGCCCCGGACTTGCGCGCGGCCTGCGACGAGGCGGGTCTGCCCATCGCCAACTACACGGTCGGAGCGGATTTCATCAACGGAAGCGAAGGAAACCGGGACGTCGAGGTTGAACGGGTGAAGGACGAGGTGCGTATCGCCCACTTGCTCGGTGCGCCCGGCATGCGCCACGACGCCACCGGGGGGTTTCCGGGAAACCGTCCCGGCGAACGTTCATTCGACGACGCCCTTGCCATTCTCGTGCCGGCGATCCGGGCGGTCACGGAGTTTGCCGCGGACCTGGGTGTCCGTACCATGGTGGAGAATCACGGGTTGTTCTGCCAGGACAGCGATCGCGTGGAGAAACTGGTCAACGCGGTAAATCACGAGAATTTCGGTGTGCTCATCGACATGGGCAACTTCCTGTGCGTGGATGAACCGCCGGACAGCGCCGTGGGACGCTTGATCCCGTATGCTTTTCACGTCCACGCCAAGGACTTCCACACCAAGCCGGGCACGGCGCCCGATCCCGGCGAGGGATGGTTCCGCACGCGGGGAGGCAACTATCTGAAGGGAGCTGTCGTCGGCCACGGCGAAGTACCCCTGGCTTCGTGTCTGCAGGTGCTATCGCGGCACGGGTACGATGGCGTGCTTTCCATCGAATTCGAAGGCATGGAACATCCCGTCGACGGCGTTCGCATCGGGCTCGAAAACCTCAAGCGCTACCTGGGCTGAGGAGCAGTCCGAGCGGTTCCTCAGCGTTTCTTTCTGTGGTTCCTCCGCATTTCTTATCCGAGCCGGACGACCTCGCCCGTCTCCATGGATTCATTCGCCGCAAGCGTGACCGCCAGACTGTCGACCACGTCTCCGTAAGCCGACCGGATCAGGGACGGATTCCCTTCTTCGACGGCCTGCAGGAAGAGTTCGTTCTCAAGCTGGTAGGGGTTGTTCCGGCCCGGGTACCTTACCGTTTCATCTTCCCGTACGACCACGAGTTCTCCCCGCACGATCTCGACCGTCAATCCGCGGGCGATGACCTGGAGTCCGGTACCATAACCCTGTTCGGCGACACAGGACGAGAGTATCGTGGCCACGGCGCCGCTCGCGAAGGTGAGCGATACGGTGCTGGCATCCTCCACATCGTAATTGGGCAAGTCTTCCATCAGGCCCTTGGTACCCGCGGCGTATACGCTGACCACGTCGCCCATGAGATACCGCGCGCAGTCGTACACGTGCGTGGTCTGCTCCACGATCTGTCCACCTGACTTGGATTTTACGCGCCACCAGGGTGAGCCGGGCGTGTTGCCGATCCAGTATCCATAGGCCAGGGCCGGGCGAACGCCGGTCAACAGCTCCCGCGCCTTCTGCGTTATGTCGAGGTACCGCCAGTTGTATCCGACGCAGGAGAGCACCCCGCTTTCCTCGACCTTCGCCGCGATAACCCGCGCGGTATCCACGTCCAGCGCCTGCGGTTTCTCGACGAACAGGTGGAGGTTGCGTTCCAGCACGGCCAACTCGGGCTCGCCATGGGCGAAGGGCGGGAGACATACGTACACGGCATCCAGCTCTTCCCTGTCCAGCATCTCGCGGTAGTCGCCGTATGCGCGGCCGCCGCACCGGTCAGCCGCCGCCTGCGCGCGATCGATCGAGATATCCGCGTACGCCACGAGTTCGGCCCGATCGATATCCGGCAAGAGCCCCAGATGCATGCCCGCTATGCCGCCGGTTCCTATAAAACCAATACGAACGCCCATGTGCAGTCCTCCGCTGTTTCTGGTGCGTGAAACCCTGGATGGCCGGTCATACCCGCCGCCCGGTCATCCCTTGAAAGTCACTGTTCCCTCTTTGCGACAATCATCGTCGTGTCGTCGTCCTGGATGTCGCCACCCACGAAGGCGCGCCACACTTCAATCACATGATCCCGGATCTCCTCGACCGGGCATGCATGGCAGTCCTTGATCGCCTGCTCCAGCCGGTCGATCCCGAAGATCTCGTCCCTGTCGTTGGATTTCTCAATGAGGCCATCGGAATACAGGACCACGACATCGCCTTCGTCCAGGAACACGCGTCCGTCCTCGAAACTCGCATAGTCGAAGGAACCCACGATCAGGCCCCCGGTGTAGAGGTTGACCGTTTCCCCGGATTTCCTGCACAGCAAGGGCGGCGGATGGCCGGCATTGCAGTAGACGAAGGTGTTTTCCTGCAGGTTCGCTATCCCGTAGAACAGGGTGGCGAACCGGTCCGCGGACGTGACCTCGTACAGGACCTCGTTTACGTGCCCGATTACGTAACTCGGCAAGTACACGTAGTAATTGGCAAATTCGTGGAATGACGTGTAGAGCGAAGCCATGGTCAGCGCGGCGGGAATGCCCTTGCCGACCACGTCGCCCACGGCTACGCCCAGTTGCTTGTCCGAAAAGGGGATGAAATCGTAGAAGTCGCCCCCGACCTCCCTGCTGGGCTCGCTGAATACGGCCAGGGAAAGGCCGGGCACTTCAGGCACGGCGCGCGGCAAAAGGGCGCGCTGGATCTCACCGGCGACCTCCAGTTCCCTGTCCAGCAACCGGCTCCGGCGCGCGTCCTCGAACAGGCGCGCGTTCTGTATTGCGATACTTGCCTGGGAAGCGAAGGCCTCGAGCAGGAACTGGGCTTCCTCGTTGTAAGCGTTTGCCTCGTCGTTTTCGATGTTGAAGACCCCGATCACCTGATCTCCGGAAAGTATAGGCACGGCCATTTCCGATTTGGTGCCCGGCCGGTGTTGCAGGTACCGATCGTCCCTGGACACGTCCGGCACGATGATCGCCCGGCCCGTCTCGGCCGCTGATCCGCTGATGCCTTCGCCCATTTTCAGGTTGATCGCGTCCTGATCCGTTGAATATCCCCTGATGGTCCGTTCGACCACCGCGTTCCGGTCTTCGTCGAGAAGAAAGATGGCCGCCGCGTCGTAGGGCACCACGGTCTGCAGCGCATCGATGATCAGGTTCAGCACCTCGTTCAGGTCCAGCGAACTGCTGATCCGCTTTCCCACCTCGTACAGGGCGGTTCGGTGAATCATCTGCTGACGGGCCAGCTTGAAATGCAAAAGGCGCGTGACCGAGTAGCCCGCGTGGCGCGCCAGAGAAATGGTGACTTCAAGGCGTTCGGAATCGAATTCGGTCTGACCGGAATCCATGACCGCAAGCAGTACGCAGTGAAACCGGTCGTCGATCTGGTGATGAAACAGCACGGCATGGCCGGAGAGGGCATTCCGGTCAGTCATGGCGCGCAGGGGCCAGTCCAATTGCTGTACGTCCTCGATAAACCGGGTACTCGGCTGCGGTCGCAGCCAGGACAGCAATAACTCAACTTCCCGCTCCTCAAGCGGTTGTAAAAACCCGCAACCTGCCGTTTCGAAGACGATCCGGTTCGAGTCACAGTCCACCATGAAGAATCGGCAGACTTCCGCGCCGGACAGCTCCAGCGTGATTTCTTCGATGGCGTCGGACAGGTCGGCTTCGCCCGTTGCGGCCGTCATCCGGGTCAGGCCCTCGACCACGCGGTGCCACAGGATGTCCGATCGCGCTTCTACGATATTTGGTTCCAGCATGGGATGTAGGTGCTGTGTGCCCCGAGTCAGCGGGCGGTTTCCGGACCTTCTGGTTCGATCGGGGTCGATCGATCAGATGCGGTCCGACAGTAAGGCGACAGCCTGTTGCATGTCGTCAGGCACAGGCGCACTAAAGGTATGGGTCCGGCCCGAGTAGGGATGAATAAACTCCAGTTCGGATGCATGTAGCGCTTGCCGCTTCAGGATATCCAGCATCATGCGCAACCGGGGACGGCGCCGAGGAGCAACACGGGCCAGCCGTTTGATCCTTCCCCCGTAGACAGGATCCCCGATGACGGGATGGCCCAGATGGGCAAGGTGGACCCTGATCTGGTGGGTACGGCCGGTTTCCAGCGCCAGGGCCAGCAACGTCCCGTCCTCCATGGAATCACGTACTCGGAAGTGGGTTACGGCCCGGCGGCCTCGATCCACTTCCACTACGGCCATCCGTTGTCTGTACCGTGGATGCCTGCCGATCGGCGCGTCTACCGTACCTGAAGACTCGGCGAACTGGCCCCACACCAGCCCGGTATATCCGCGCTTGATGCGGCGCTCGGCCAGTTGGCGGGAAAGAGACGCATGGGCGTCTTCGCGTTTCGCCACGATCATCAGGCCGGACGTATCCTTGTCCAGACGATGCACGATTCCCGGCCGGACGGGATCGTCAAACCGCTTCAGACTCTTGCAGTGGTGCAGCAACGCATTTACCAGCGTAGAACGCGAATGTCCATACGCGGGATGTACGACCATGCCCGCCGCCTTGTTCACGACCAGGAACGCTTCGTCTTCATAGACGATGTCCAGCGGGATGGACTCCGGTTCCACGGTAGAAGGAGGGGGATCGGGTACGGTCACGATGACGACGTCGCCTTCGCAAACACCGTGTCCGCACTTCTCGACGACGATCGAGTTGACCGAAACCGCACCGGCCCGAATCCAGCGCTGAATCTTCGACCGGGTTACCGGCAGGTCCGTATCCGAAAGATACTGGTCCAGTCGCCTCTGGGACTGCGCGGCGGGCACCACGGTCTCGACGATGGATCCCTCGCTGTCATCCGGAAGGCGCTTCATCGTTCAGGATCCGGTTGATCGCGGGCAGCCGGGTGAACAGCAGGATGATTCCGATGGTAATGGCAGTGTCCGCCACGTTGAATACGGGCCATCGGTACGCTCCCATCCCGATATCTATGAAGTCCGTGACCTCGCCATAGAGCGCGCGATCGATCAGGTTGCCAACGGCGCCGCCCAGGATGCCCATCATGGCATAACGGCCCCACCGCTCGGCGGATGGAAGCCTTAAAAGGTAATAGAGCATGACCACACAGGCAATGACCGACAGAACCAGGTAGATCCATCGGCCGCCCAGCGTGATTCCGAACGCGGCCCCGGGATTACGTATGTAGGTCAACTGGACCATTTCCCCAAGGAGGGGATAGGACTGGTGCAGCGCCATCCCCTGCTGAACGGCGATCTTGGTAATCTGGTCCAGGATCAGGATGACGGCGCAGACGACGGCCGGCTTTGTCAATGCTTGCAGTCTGGAGATGTTAGATCAGACCTCGTTCTTCTTTGGATTTACACTCAATGCACATCCGGGCGTGGGGTACGGCCTCGAGCCGCGCCTTGCCGATATCACTGTTACACACGTAGCATAGGCCGTAGGCGCCGTTCTTGATTCGCTCCAGGGCTTCGTCGATATGAAACAGGAATCTGCCCTCCCGGGAGGCGAGATCATAGGCCTGTTCCTGCTCCATGGACTCGGTGCCCTGGTCTGCCGGGTGTTCCGAGAAAGGATAGCTGCCCGCGACATCGCGCGCAGCGGAATTTATCGTCTTGTCACCGAAATAGCCCAGCTCATGCAACAGGGTTTCACGTTTCTCGAGCAGGAGCTTTTCGAATCGATTCAAATCTTCACCCGTCATCCATACCTCCACGACAAAGAAGACATTGATTGATGATTTCCGGCAGCCTTCCGTATACCTCACTTTGCGCGGGTATCGACGAAAATAAGACATTTTCGTCGACCGGCCAACACTTTTCAACGACCCCCACCGCGGCGACCGGCAAACCGCAATGCACGGCCGCGATCACTTCATCCAGCAATCCTTCGCCGACCACATCTATCCCCGCATCGATACCCGACTGCAACCACGTAGACGGATCGTCACCGGCCGTGGACCCGCCGATCCGGCCATACACAACGCTCCGCAAGTCAAGGCCCATCGATGCCGCACCGCTCCTCAGTCTGAACGACCAGAGCGCGTCATAGGGTTCGCTCATGTCGGGATAACGGGGACCCAGCCGTTCGTCGTTCGGGCCCCGCAGCGGGCTCTCGCCTGTGCAGTTTACGTGATCGTCCACAAGCACGTAAGAACCAGCTTCGTATTCGTTATTCAGTGCGGTACAGCCTGCCGCGATTACCAGGCTCTCTGCGCGCAAAATACGCAGGACCCGCACCGCATCGATTCTGCGTTCCGGTTCCAGGTCGAATCCGAGGAAGGGAAGCACCACCGGTCCAGCCCGGTATACCGTCTCAAAGGGCGACCAGGATCCGGACGTCTTCACTTCCGTCCAGTTAAAGGCATGCGATGATTCACGGGGAAGCATCAGGCCGACAATTCTGTTGCCCCGCAGATGTTTTTCCATCCTGCCGGCCAGCATAGTAACACGGTCGCAGGTCATCCTGCTGCGCAAGTCACCCCTGGATATCGAGTGAATCACGGAACTCGGGCCGATTGGGACTGCGGACCGGGGTCCAGCGTCTGGTTCTCGCCGCTTTCTTTCTTCATGCTCAGCATGGTGTCGAGCTGTTCCTGGTGAGATTCGAGCAGAATCCGGAATTTAACCTCGTAATCTTTTCTCAAGGAAGTGAGCTCACGGAGTTCCCGCTTGATTTCGGCGACCTGGTTATTCGCATCGGAGATCCAGCGGTCCGCCTGGTTTTCCGCTTCCTTCAACACGTTCTCCGCTTCCTTCATGGCATTGGCCTTCATGTCGTGAATGACCCGCTGCGCCGACACCAGGGCGTCTTCGAGCAGTTTCCGCCGCCTGCCGACATCGGATAGCTCGTGATCCATCTTCGCCACCTGGCCGCGCAGCGTTTCATTGTCCTTGACCAGCGATTCGAGCGCGGCGGCGGTAGCATTCAGAAAAGCCTCCACTTCATCCATATCATATCCACTGACCCAACGTGTCTTGAATTTCTGACTCCGTATTTCATCCGGATTTATGTTCATGCATCACCTCTATTTCTTTTTTGCGCTCCGGTCAGATCCGAAGCAACAGGGGCAGGAGACTCACCTGGACAAACCTGAGGATCAGGATAGCGATCAACGGCGAAAAATCGATACCGTACGTCGTCGGAAGTAACCTGCGTATCGGCTCCAGTATGGGATCGCTGTACAGGATGAGCATCTGAAAGAGCGCGTTGCTCGTGTCCGGGTTGAAGAACGAGAGCACCGCGCGTACGAGTATCACGATAAAGAGCACGTCGAATATGAAGTCGATCACGTAGACGATGCTTCCGAGGATCATCCCCGCCGCCGAACCGGCCGCCTGTGCCGCCAGCGCGCCGACCTGGTAAAATACCATGCCGTGCAGAACACCCAGGAGCACGATGCCCAGCAGGGCGGAAACGTCCGCGCGACCGATTCGGTAGCCGGTGAAACGGCGGATAGGGGCAAGGAAGAAGTGGGCGATATTGTGCATCATGTGCCCGGACTGGCTGAATGCGAACGGAGACTCGATCGAGATGAAAAAAGCGCCGAGGAACAGGATGGCCAGCACCCGTACTGAAAAATCGAATACATCCAGCAACCCGGAAGTCATGGCCGCGGTCAAAGAGACGCCCATGACGACTGTCGCGAGCATTCCCTGAACTACGACGAGCAGAAGAATGGCAAAGACGGGCGACCAGTCGAAACGGGGTTCGCCGCGCATGATGATCTGGCGAATCGGCCGCAGTACGGGTTCGGTCGCGGTGTACAGGCCCCTTTGGATCGGATTCTCGCTGAAAGGACTCGCAGCGGGCATGAACAGGCGGATTCCGAAGGCCAGCATGTATATGTTAATGATTAACTCGATCAGTCCCATGCAGAGTCCCGTTCCATGCCGGGTCGGTGCCGCGTCACGCCGGGCGCGCGCCGAAAATCGCCGTACCAACCCGAATCATATCCGCGCCTTCTTCAATGGCTACTTCAAAGTCATGGGACATGCCCATGGAGAGAACGTCCATGCCGATGCCGGTGACGCCGGCGGACGCAATGCGGTCTCGCGTATCCCGAAGCAGCCGGAAAGCAGGACGGGCATCTTCAGGATCGGGCGAGTAGGCGGGGATCGTCATCAGTCCCCTGACGGACAGCCCGGAAAGTACGGACAACTGCTCCGCGAGTTCCAGCGCGCGGTCAGGCTCCACGCCTGCCTTCGTCTCCTCCGACGACGTGTTGACCTGAATCAGCACGGGCATGGTCCTTCCCGCGGCCTGGAGACGCCGGTCCAGTTCCTGTCCGAGCGAAAGGCGGTCGACAGAGTGGATCATGTCGAAAATCCGCACGGCGGACTTCGCCTTGTTACGCTGCAGCGGACCGATCATGTGCCACGTGGCGCCATCTTCCGGGCGGACCTTCTCTAGCGCTTCCTGCACCCTGTTTTCACCGAAATCCGTGATACCTGCCCGCAGGGCTTCTTCGATCATCGCAAGGGGCTTGGTCTTCGATACCGCTATGAGGTGAACGGACGAGGCCTCGCGGCCGGTTCGTTCGGCAGCCTTGGATATACGGTCGTACACCCGGACCAGATTGTCTTTGATTGTGGACAACGGATCAACCTCACCGAAAAACAAGTCTGATAATATATGCGGCCCGGGACTTCGTCGCAATAGAAATCAGAAATCGTCGAGATTGCATCGGTGAACGAGATTCCGGCCGGCTTTTCCGACTGTAACAGAAGTGCGACGGCTGCGATGCCGCGTTTCCGGACCGGCCGGCCGGCATGCGTGACGCAGCCTGAATCGGAAAGGGAATAGTTTGCTATCTAGAGTCTCAAGTGGCGCCGTGCTGGGCATCGACGCTATTCACGTAGCCGTGGAAACCCATATCACCAACGGCCTCCCTCATTTTTCCACCGTCGGGCTTCCGGACAGCGCCGTACGGGAAAGCAAGGATCGCGTGATGGCCGCAATCAAGCAGTCCGGTTTTAGCTATCCGTACCGGCGGATCACCATCAACCTTGCACCCGCGGACGTGCGGAAGGCGGGTACCTCCTTCGATCTCCCCATCGCCGTCGGCATTCTCGCCGCGTCGGCGCAGTTGCCAATCCAGTCCCTTGAAGATACGGTTCTGCTGGGCGAATTGTCATTGGACGGCGCCCTACGGCCGGTCATAGGCGCACTATCCGTCGCGCTTGCGGCGCGGCGTCTGGGCGCGCGCCGGGTGATTGTTCCGCGCGAGAACGCCGATGAGGCCGCAATGGCCCGCGACATCGACGTTTACGGCGTACCGACTCTGGAATCCGCGGCCCGCTTCCTCCAGGGACGAACCGGTTTTGTCCGGTCCCGCCGCGATGCCGGTCAACTCCTCTCGTCCACCGGGGAGTATCCATTCGATTTCGCCGAAGTAAAGGGACAGGATCACGCGAAACGCGCCATAGAAGTAGCTGCCGCGGGATCACACAATCTGCTGCTCATCGGCCCACCGGGTTCGGGCAAGACGATGCTTGCCCGCTGCTTGCCGTCCATACTTCCCGATTTCACCCTGTCGGAAGCGTTGGAGACTACCCGGATACATAGCGTGGCGGGCAGGATACCTGCGTTCTCCTCCCTGGTGACCTCCCGGCCCTTCCGTGCGCCTCACCACACCATTACGGAGGCGGGACTGATCGGCGGCGGGAGGAATCCTAAGCCCGGAGAGGTGTCCCTGGCACACAACGGCGTGCTCTTTCTGGATGAACTGCCCGAATTCCGGAAGCACGTGCTAGAAATGCTCCGGCAACCCCTCGAAGACGGAAAGGTCAATCTTTCACGCGCTTCGAGGTCGCTGGCCTATCCAGCTCGATTTACCCTGGTCGCCGCCATGAATCCTTGTCCATGCGGATACTTCGGCGATCCGGCCCACGAATGCATCTGCCCGCCCAACCGGATTCATCAATACATGTCCCGGATTTCCGGACCGCTGCTCGACCGGATCGATTTGCACGTCGAGGTTCCCCCGGTACCGTACGGGCTCCTCAGCGGCCGTTCCGGCGGTGAACCGTCCGATCGAATCAGAGATCGGGTCAACCGCTCCAGGGAACGCCAGTTGCCACGTTTTTCCAACCATCCCGGCTCCTTTGGCAACGCGCACATGACGCCCCGCGATCTTCGCCGCCATTGCAGTATGGACGGAAGCGCCCACGACCTGTTGCGGAGCGCCATCGCCCGTCTGGGTCTCTCCGCCAGGGCCTACGATCGTATTCTGAAAGTCGCCAGAACCATCGGCGACCTGGCCGGTGCGGATGAGATCAACGCGGAACACGTGGGCGAAGCCATACAGTACCGGTCACTCGACCGCGGCAAATGGATGGACTTCTGAGCGGGGTACGCATTCCATAAACAGCTTTGAATCCACCTTGACCCGTGCTATAGTTAACAGGATGGAAGAGGCGGGGGCACCGAACAGACCAATCACCGCAGGCGCGGAGTCCGAATCCATGGTCAGAACTGGAACGAAGTTTATCGGTCTTTCCGTCGTGCTCCTGCTGATTGCGGGATGTGGATTTACCGGGCAGGCGGATCCGGCCGTCTCATTTTCCCCGGAACGCTACGCGGCCCTGGTGGACAGCCTTTCCGAGCCGGGCGGCTTTTTCGACAGCGACAACCTCGTATCGAACGAGGCCGGTTATCTGCACGTTAAGCATGCGCTTAAGCGGATCGGCGTCGAAGGCGGGGTCTACATCGGCGTGGGTCCCGACCAGAATTTCACCTACATTGCGCAGATCCGGCCCCGGTACGCTTTCATACTCGATATTCGCCGGGACAACCTCATCGAGCACCTGCTGTACAAGGCCGTCTTCGCCTTGGCGGAATCGCGTACGGAATTTCTATCCATCCTCTTCAACAAACCCGTTTCGAATGCCCGATTCGCCGTCGGTACGCCCACCATTGAAGAACTGGTTACGTATTTCGATCGTACCGAAGGGGACGAAGGTCTGTTCCGCCGCAATCAGGAACGCGTTCTTGCGCGCATCGGAACTTTCGATGTCCTGTCGAATGAAGCGGAGACGCAGCGGGTGTCCGAACTGTACCGCGCTTTTTTCGAGCGGCATCTGGACCTGAGGTGGGAGTACCGGTCGGACGGAGACCGGGGAATCTCCTTTATTTCCTACAAGTCGTTTCTGCTGGGCCAGGACCTCGATGGCGTCCACGGGAATTTCCTGGCGTCGGACGAAGACTACCAGTTCATCCGGGATATGCAGGAGCGAAACGCCATCATACCCGTCACGGGAGACTTTGCGGGCAGCCATGCCCTCAGGGCCATCGGGGATTTCGTCCGGGAAAGGGGAGATCGAGTATCTGCGTTCTATCTTTCGAATGTCGAGTACTACCTATTCCCCGACGGACGTCTTGACGAATTCGCGTATAATGTCCGGTATCTGCCGACGGACCGCCGGAGCGTACTGATTCGCGCCTTCGTGAATCTGAGACAGCAGGCCCATCCGTTGCGGGTGGAACGGCACCTGATGACCACGGTGCTCCAGTACACGCGATCCTTCAGCCAACTGTACGCCGACAGGGCCTACCCTTCCTACCTGGACCTGGGCGTGAAAAACTACATGCAGTAGGATCAGAGCGTCCGATCCACCGCTTCCACCGCTTCCCCGAGCACCGTGACTATTCGTGCAATCTCCTCCTCGGTGACGGTGTAGGGCGGACTGATCGCGACGTGATCGCCGTTCACTCCATCCAGGGGGCCTGGAGCGCCCGGCATGATCAACACGCCCCGTTCAAAGGCTTCCCGCACCACCCGGCCCGTCACGCCGAGCGACGGATCGAAGGGTGTGCCCCGCTCCGCGTCCGCCGCGAACTCGACTCCGCAGAGCAGGCCCTTGCCACGCACTGTCCGCACCATGGACAGCCCGGTCAGCGCCTGCAGCTGTTCAAGCAGCGCTTCTCCCATTTCCGCGCACCGTGCAACGAGGCCATGGTTTTCGACATACTCCTGCACTGCCAGCGCGGTGGCGCAGGACAGGGGATTGCCGCCGTAAGTATGGCCATGCGCGAAGGCCGGCGCGGTTTCGTAGATGGTATCGTAAATCTCGTCCCTTGCGAGGGTCGCGGCGATCGGCGTGTATCCGCTGCTGAGTCCCTTCCCGGTGGCCATCAGGTCCGGGACGATCCCCCAGTGATCGATCCCGAAATTTACCCCGGTTCTGCCGTACCCGGTGACGACTTCATCGACGATCAGGAGAATCCCGTAGTGATCGCATATGTCCCTGACTGTGCGGAAGTAGTCGTCCGGCGGCGCCAGTCCGGCGGAGGAAGTCCCCAGGATGGGTTCGACGATAAAGGCGGATATGTATTCGGCGCCGACCTGCAGGATCACGCGCTCCAGTTCGTCGGTGCTGTGTTGCGATATGTGGGGGAAATCCAGCAGGTACGGCGTGTAGTCCTTCCTCCAGGCCGACCGGCCCGACATGGACAGGGCGCCGATCGTGTTTCCGTGCCAGCTCTGCCAGCAGGAAATGACCTTGTATTTTGACGGGTTGCCGGATTCCACGTGGTATTTCCGCGCGATCTTCATCGCCGCTTCCGTGGCCTCCGACCCGCCGGATACGAAAAACACCCGGCTCATCCCCTCCGGCGCCAGATCGGTGATCTTCCGCGCCAGGTCGATCTGCGGCTGGCTGATGAACTGTCCATAGGCAAAGGTGATCTTCCGGGCCTGTACGGACATGGCCTCGGCGATTTCCTCTACGCCGTGGCCGATGCTGACGACGTGCACCCCCGCGCAGGCATCCAGGTAGGCCATGCCTTCCGTATCATAGAGGTAGCACCCCCTGCCGTGTGATATCCGCGGCCAACGGTCCCTGCGCGCGCGGTGGAAGATGCGTTCTCCCGGTTCGCCTCGATGTGCCATGTATACTCCAGGATTCGCTTGCCCACTTCGGAAGTGGCACATCCCGCCTACTTCAAAATACGCTGGTCGCTCAGGTCCTTGCCCCCGACGGTTTCCACGATATTCGCGCCCCGGAAGGCGACCTGCTCCAGTTCCGCAAAAGCGTTTACAATATGATACTGCGTAGGAAGGTCCTGCCATTCCGCCCGATGGAACCGCACGCTTCCCCGGCCTGTCTGCTGCGCCGTCACCCGGCGGTTCGGAGTGTGGGAAGGGGTTAAAACGGCATAGGCAGCGTCGGCCCTGCCCCATTCCCCGGTACGGGGTATGTACTTGTAGTGAAGCGTTCCCGTCAAAGGCTCCCGGCCAGTCTCGGCCGCGCCGTCTTCATCTACGCCGTCCGGTGCAACTTCCACCGCCGCTTCACCTTCTGTCTCCGGTACGGGGACTCCTGTCATCTCCGCCAGGCACATGTCCATGAAGACGAAACCGAGCCAGTCAGCCGTGCAGCGGGTCTGCCCGTTCAGGACAACCGGTGGCTGGATCGCGCAGTAGATCTTCGAGAACCCCAGTTGTTCCCTGCCGGTGAGAATGGGATCGGCAAGGTTTTCCCACAACACCGCGAGGAAGGATCCCCGGGCACGGTCCCGTTCCCCCGTGTATTCCGCAGGGAAACTCACTCCGAGGGTGTTGTATCCTCTGCCGGCCAGCCATTCGATTTCGGTGATGTAGGAAACCGTCACGGTAATCACGGGCTCTCCGGCCAGACTGAATCCCTGGGGTAGCAGCGCGTCCAGCTGATCCGCCCTGGTCAGGAAGCTCACGGAATACGAAGTGGTCCTCGGCGAAGCCTTGCAGTCGAATCCGCGCCCGTCGGGTCCCTGCCGGGGTCCCGCCCCAGGCCCGAAATGAGTCGGCATCATATACATACGGCCGGGCTGAAGCTTATAGGGCATGGCGCGCGCTCACACGAAAATCCGGCGGGCCGACTGGGCCGCACGCTGGCGGACCGCCTGGGCTTCCAACGGGTTCCGTTTCGTACCGAATTGTGCGAAAACACTCCGAACATCCAGTTTTGTCTGGCATTGCATTGGTCCGACTATATACAATTCCTACAGTTCATGTCAAGTTCAGGATATACCTCCGGCGGGACAATCATGCGGCACAGAATCCTCGGCAGGACAGGCATTCGGGTAAGCGAAATCGGAATGGGCGGGCTGTTCGTTTCTAAACACGGTTCGGAACGAGCCGGCGGGATTCGGGCGGTTCGGCGAGGACTGGAACTCGGCATTAATTTCGTTGATACGGCCCCGTCATACATGGACTCCGAGGAAGTGATGGGACAGGCCCTGGACGGGGTTGCGCAGCATTACATCCTTTCTACCAAGCTGGGAGGGCGCCCCGATCCCTTCGATCCCCGGGACCGGAATCGGTTGCGGCAGTCGGTGGAAACCAGCCTGGAGCTGTTGAAGCGAGATAAAATCGATATTCTTATGATCCATGAACCGGATCGTCCCGGCCAGTACGACTGGTTTAACGACTGGGAGCGGTTTCATGGCCCGGTCTGCGATCTACTGGCGGAATTGAAATCCGAAGGCGTAATCCGTTACACCGGCCTGGGAGGCACCACGGCGTATACGCTGCCCGATATCATGGCGACCGGCGCGTACGATGTCGTGCTCACGGCTTTCAATTACAGTCTGCTCTGGCAGGAAGCGCTTCACGCCGTGCTCCCTGAAGCCGTAAAACAGAACATGGGGATCGTCGTGGGATCCCCCCTGCAGCAAGGCGCGCTCTCCGCCTGTTTCACCGAGGAGGTGGAGCACGGAGCGCCGTGGCTGTCCCCACCACGGCGCGAGCAGTTCAGACAGCTTTACGACCTGGTGGCGGAACTGGATATGCCCCTTCCGGAACTGGCGATCCGCTGGGTGGTCTCCAACCCCATCGTCTCCACGGTCCTGTCGGGTTCGCGGTCGGTCGAGGAGGTAGAACAAAACGTTGGTTACGTGGAATCGGGCCCCCTGCCGGACGCAGTCATGGAACGGGTGCAGGAGATCGCCGACCTGGTGCCTTTTCGGCCCTTCGAGGAGCCCTTTGGCCTACCCTTCGCGGGCGCGTACCGGGGGCCCGGTATGGCGCGGTAGACCGGATCAGGAACAATTCACCGATTATCGGGGCGAACTTCCATCATGCCCAGCACGTTCTTGAGCTTCGCAACGGCCGTGGCGAGATCATATTCCGCCGTTACGTGATCGGTCTCGGCCTGTTTCAGGATAAGCTGGGCATCGATGAGTTCGAGTTGCGTGCTGACTCCGCCTTCGAACTGAACCTGGGCGATGGCCAGGCCGCGGCTGGCCAGTTCAACTGCCTCCGCGCCTGCCAAAACGCGTTCCGATGCTTCCACCAGGTTGAGCAGGGCCTCGGTGACGTCGACTTCGATCTGCTTCCTAAGCTGGCGCTCGAAGTATCGTGACAGCTCATAGTCCGCCTGGGCCTGCATGATCCGGCCCGAATTCTCCCTACCGTCAAAGACCGGAAACGACACGTTGATCAGCGTGTTCCAGCTCCGGGAGAAATCGTTGAACCCGAGTGACTTGAAACCCGGGTCGTTCACCTGGGCCTGCATGAGGTAGCCGGCGGAAAGCGATACGTCGGGACGGTTTTCGCCCCTGGCGAGCCGGATGGACGCATCGTTCATCGCGGCCTGCAGTTGGGCGGCTTTAAGGTCCGAACGGTTCGACAGCGCCACGGCCACGGC
>JAPOOT010000217.1 GCA_026713285.1 Gemmatimonadota bacterium
CGCCACGCTTCGCCTGCTCGTCCGTACCGCGCTCTCGCAGGCCCGCGCCGGCGCGGGTATGGTTGCGCCGTCGGACATGATGGACGGCCGCGTGCGCGCGATCCGGGAGGGCCTGGCCGGCGAGCACCTCGGGCATGTCCCGATCCTGGCCTATTCCGCCAAGTACGCATCGGCGTATTACGGGCCCTTTCGCGACGCCGCGGACTCGGTCCCGCAGTTCGGCGACCGCCGTTCCTACCAGATGGACCCGGCGAACGCCACCGAAGCGCTGCGGGAAGTGGAACTGGACCTTGAGGAAGGCGCCGATATCGTCATGGTCAAACCGGCCCTGGCCTATCTCGACGTAATTCAACGGGTTAAATCGGCCTTTGAAGTGCCGGTGGCCGCCTACAACGTGAGCGGGGAATACGCCATGATCAAGGCGGCTGGACAGAAAGGCTGGATCGATGAAGAACGGATCGTTACGGAGTCGCTGACCGCCATAAAGCGCGCCGGCGCCGACATGATCCTCACTTATTTCGCGATGGATGTCGCCCGAAGGCTCTGCAGATCTCGTGATTTGTTATAGTTAAATTCCATGGAATAGAGCATATGAACCGTTCCCGATCCGATACCCTCTTCGACCAGGCCCGGCGATCCATGCCCGGCGGGGTGAACAGCCCCGTGCGGAATTTCGGGCGGGTGGGAGGAAGCCCCGTCTTCATGGACCGGGGCGCGGGTTCCAGGGTCTACGACGTGGACGGCAACGAGTACATCGATTACCTGGGATCCTGGGGACCGCTGATCCTGGGCCACGGCCATCCCGCCGTGGTCGAGGCCTTGAAGAAGGCCTGTGAGCGGGGTACGAGTTTCGGCACGCCTACGGAGGCCGAGATCAGGCTGGCGGAACTGGTCAGGACCGCCTTCCCGTCCATCGACCTGATACGCATGGTCAACTCCGGCACGGAAGCGACCATGAGCGCCCTGCGCGTAGCCCGTGGATACACGGGACGGGACCTGGCGGTCAAGTTCGAGGCGGGATACCACGGCCACGGAGACAGCTTTCTCATCCAGGCCGGTTCCGGCGCCGCGACGTTCGGCATCCCCGACAGTCCCGGCGTGCCCGCGGACCTGGCGAAGATGACCATCAATCTGCCCTACAACGACAGCGCGGCCGTCCGGCGCACCCTGGCGGAGCGGGGCGATGACGTCGCCTGCGTGATCATAGAGCCGGTCGCCGGCAACATGGGCATGATCCCTCCGGCCGAAGGCTTTCTCGAAACCATTCGGGAAGAGACGGAGAAGCGGGGGATCATTCTGATCTTCGACGAGGTCATCACGGGATTCAGGATCGCATTCGGTGGAGCGCAGGAACGATTCGGCATCCAGGCCGACATGACCTGCCTGGGCAAGATTATCGGCGGGGGACTTCCCGTGGGGGCCTATGGCGGTCGCAGGGAAATCATGGAGACCGTGGCGCCCGCCGGTGAGGTTTACCAGGCCGGTACGCTTTCGGGCAACCCGCTTGCCATGACCGCTGGATATGAAACGGTACGGCAGCTTCAGGAACCGGGAGTCTACGACCGGCTGGAATCCCTGGCCGCCCGCCTCGGCGACGGCCTTCGCGCCGCGGCTGCGGAGGCGGGCGTTCCAGCCTACTTGACGCGGGTCGGGTCCATGATGTGTACCTTCTTCACCGACCAGACCGTCGACGATTTCGATGCCGCTTCCACGTCGGACGCGGATACGTACGGGCGGTACTTCTGGAATATGCTGGACCGGGGCGTCTACCTGGCGCCCTCGCGCCTTGAAACGGGGTTTGTGTCCCTGGCCCATACCGAAGAAGACATCGACCGGACCCTCGAAGCGGCCCGGGAGAGTATGAAGTGTTTATGCGTATAGTTAATTCATGGTAATTACATCGAAAGGTAAACATTAAGGTTTGTGGTCCACGTAGATTGAACCGTTGTCCTGCCAATGCATCACAGGTTTTCCATTTTCGTTTCTTATGGAGAAATCGGAATCGTCTAAACCGTCTTCTTCCATTTCATCACTATCTTGATACCAACCTGGAAACCTCGGTAAGGCAACCCACCCCGTAATGTTCCTATAACTGAAACGAATGTACCTATCGTTGAGAGTTTCTCTACGTTCAGCCATGATCCCCCCGTTCCTTAGGAAATCAACTGTCAGTTTTCATTTTGAGTATGTCCAATCCCTTTTCAGTAAGCGAGACCGCATCTTGGTTGTTCCTATTGGGCGTAGCAAGGCCGTTCACGTCAATCTCATCGACAAGACTTATGAACCTTAAGTTGTCGAGAATAGTATTCTTTGCATTCTTTTCCACTTTTCCTTCTGGTTCAATGTAGATTCCGCTCTGCCACCAGTAAACATTCATGTAACCCCTCCTTCAAGGGCTTTCGATGAAAAAGTTGCTGGAAATAATAGCAGAGAACCTGGTCCCTATTATCATTACAATCTGCGTGTTTCTTCCAATGATTGGATGGTTCCTGCATAGGTACACAGATCACATTATCCGGATAATAGAAGCGCTGAAAAGCCCATAACGTTTATATCCCATGAAATTAAACGTAGTATGTTTCGTGGAGACCCTACACATGGACAAGCAGTCGGCTACAACCTTAGTACTGATATTTGCCTTTGACCTATTGATTAGAGAAACCCTTACTACGAAAGAGGCCCGAAAGCAGTTTGTAAAAAAACTTGAAGAAACGCTTTCGGCACATCCCGGCGCACAGGACAGAAACGTCCAGAGGTTTCTAGATATTTTCAGCATCACGCTGATTGCTGAAGACGATTCGTCCCACGACCATCTGCGAAAATTTGGGTTTTAAGTCTGATGGGAAATCCATCCGAATGCTTACCTTTCGATGTAATTACTTAAATCATCCAGTTCATCGAGATCATTTGCCGAATTAAACCACGAACCGCTTTTCTGTGCTTATACCGAAAGGAGTCCAACGTGATACGCCCATACAGTCGCGTGTTCGCCAAGGTCACGGCATCCATATACCTGGTTATACTGGCGGGATGTGGTGGTGGGGACAGCGGCCCGACGAGTCCCACGCCGTCCACACCGACTCCAACTCCGACTCCACCGCCTGCGCCCGTTGCGACGAGCATTTCTGTCACGCCGTCTTCTCACACGCTAGCGACGATCGGCGCGACCGTGCAACTGATGGCCACGGTGAGGGACCAGAACAACAATCCGATGACCGGCCAGACGGTGACCTGGTCGAGCAGCAACACCGCTGTGGCGACCGTCGGCGGCAATGGCCTGGTGACGGCCGTGGCCAACGGTACCGCGCAGATAAGGGCGCAGTCCGGCAACGCGACGGGCACCGCGAACATCACGGTGGCCGAGCCGGTGCCGACCCGGATCACGATTGCGCCGACCTCCCATACGCTGGAGGCGATCGGGGAAACGGTACAGTTGACGGCTACGGTGCGGGATCAGCGGAACAACATCATGTCCGGCCAGTCCATTACCTGGTCGAGCGGCGACGAGGCCGTGGCGACCGTGAGCGGGGCGGGGCTCGTAACGGCGGTGAGCAACGGCATGGCTGAGATCACGGCCACATCCGGCAGTCTGTCCGCCAGTGCGTCCATCACGGTATCCGAGCCCGTGGCGACGAGCCTGACGATCGATCCCGCCGCGCACACGCTGGAGTCGATCGGCGAGACCGTGGAACTCGCGGCCGTCGTACTGGACCAGCACGAGAATGCGATGGCGGACGTGGCCATTACCTGGTCGAGCGGCGACGAGGCCGTGGCGACCGTGGACGAGAACGGCGTGGTCACCGCGGTGGACAACGGCATGGCGGATATCACGGCCCAGGCCGGAGATGCCATAGGGACTGCGGCGATCACCGTCACCCAGGTTCCGGCCAGCATCAGCATCGAGGTTGCAACCGACGCCACCACGCTGACCGAGATCGGACAGACTTTGCAACTCATGGTTTCCGTCAGCGACGCGAATGACAATCCCATTGCCGATCCAGAAGTTTCGTGGATGAGCAGTGATGAAACCGTGATCACCGTGGACGGAGAAGGACTGGTCAAGGCGGTGGGCAACGGCATGGCCGAAGTTACGGCCGCGTCCGGCGATATCTCGGCCATGGTGGGCATCACGGTCATGGCGACATCCGACCCCGTGGCGACAACCGTCACAGTCGATCCGGCCTCGCACACTTTCGAAGCGATCGGCGAAACCGTACAACTTGCGGCCGTTGTACTCGACCGGCGCGAAAACGCGATTATGGACGCGACCGTGACCTGGTCGAGTGGCAACGAGGCCGTGGCTACCGTGGACGAGGACGGCCTGGTGACCGCGGTGGGCAACGGCATAGCGGAGATCACGGCCGAGGCCGGAGACGCCATGGGAAGTGCGATGATTACAGTCGCCCAGGTTCCGGCCAGCATCAG
>JAPOOT010000333.1 GCA_026713285.1 Gemmatimonadota bacterium
ATTCTGTTCGCGAGAAAACACGTGCCGCTTCCGCTGTTCCTGTTCGCGTTCCTGCCTTACCTTTTTCTGTATCGTTATCTTCGGCCGGCGGCTATCTTGGTCATCCGTCGCAGGTGGGGCCGCCTGGGCGCGCTCCATCGAGGGATTTGGGAAGGATTCGCTACGCCGATCACCCCGAATACCCGTTGATTTGACCGGCAGACAAAACCGGTTGCTTTAACCGATTGATTTAACCGGATGTACCCGCCATTCATACCGCAGCAACAGGCCGTTAAAGGACATTCATGGCGAAGCAGCGAAACCAGCCACGATCTGAACAGCGCCGAATCCGCGGACGGGACGATAGCCGTCGGGAGCGCGCGGACCGGAGCCCGCATCCGCTGGTCCAGGACGTCCTGTTCTGCCTGATTATCGCGGTGCTGGCCGTATTCGTGTACCGCGGCTATATCATCGACGGGAAGATGGACATCAGGCCAGATTTCATCGGCCAGGCCATTCCCTTCGACCGCTTCGCGCAGGACTTCGAAAGCGGGTCCGGCGAAACGCCCCTCTGGTACCCCCACATCTTCGGCGGCATGCCCTTCCAGGCCAGCGGCACGTACCACCACCTGCAATACAGCTTCGAAGCCCTGGTCAACGCCGTCCTGCCGGACGGGCTCATCGGCGCGCTGCACGGTCGTTTCTTCTTCCACCTGCTCCTTGGAGCGGTTTCGATGTTTCTCCTGGCAAGAGCCTTGTCGCTCTCCAGGCCCGCGTCGTTCGTCGCGGCGGCGGCCTTCGTGTTTTCCACTCACATGATGGCCACGGAACACGCGAACCGGTTCATCTGCTTCATGCATGTCCCCCTCGTCTTCCTGGCCGCCTACCGCGTATTTGATCGCGGCGGGGTTTTCGACATGGTACTGCTCGGTGGCGCCTTCGGCTCGCAACTTTGTTCCTTTCATCCCCAGATCGCCTTCTACACGGCCATGCTGATCGGCCTGTACGCCGCATACGCCGTAATCAATGATCTGCGGGACAAAGCGCCGGCCGGCGCCATACTGCGAAAATCCGGTCTCTTTGTGGGCGGTATCGCCCTGGCCGTCGCCGTCGCGGCGGTGCTGGTCTTTCCCATGCAGGAATACGCGCAGTATTCCGTCCGGGGCCTATCAGTCGGCGGCAGCGGCGTTAACGTCCCCTTTGCTACCAGCTGGTCGTTCCCTCCCATCGAAGTGCTGACCTTCATCATCCCCTCCTTCGCCGGATTCGGCGGTCTCTTCTACTGGGGAGACATGCCTTTCACGGATTTCCCGAACTACCTGGGCGTCGTAGTCGTAGTCCTCGCCCTGGCGGGGATCTTGCTGCGAAATTCGCGCATGACCTTGTTTCTCGTCCTTGCGGCCGTGCTGGCCCTTCTGGTCTCCTTCGGACGGCACCTGCCTCCCCTGTCCTACGTCATGCTCCACTTCGTCCCCTTCTTCGGCAAGTTCCGCGCGCCGGTCATGATCCTGGTGATCCTGCAGTTCGCGGCAGCCCTGCTGGCGGGATACGGCGTGCACGCGGTGATCGAGCGGATCCGTGCCGGCAGGGACAGCCTGGGGAGCTTCGCGAAAAAACTGTGTTGCGTAGCCGGCGGAGTCCTCCTGCTGGTCCTGGTACTGACCGTATTCGAGTCCTCCTTCCAGTCCTTCATGACGGGCGTCTATTCGCAGGCGGACGCGGCCCATGGTTCGCGCGCGGCCCTCCTGGACAACGTGGACTACCATGCCAGGCTCAACGCCATGCGATTCGACCTGTTCATGGGCGATCTGTGGACCATGGCATTGTTCCTCTGCGCGGCGGCGGCGCTGCTTTTCGCCACCCGCAAGACGAGCCCTTCACTGTTTGCCGCCGGCGTATGCGTACTCGTCTCCATCGATCTATTGCTCGTGGCCTCGCGGGTCGTGAACCCGGAAGACGATCCAGCGCGGATCGAATCCTATTACAACGCCCGCGAAGACGAGATCGTGAAAGCCCTTGAAGAGGACACCAGCCTGTATCGCATCCTGCCGCTATCCGAGTTCTCCTCGAATGAATACGGCTATTTCGGCATCTCCAGCATCGGCGGCTACCACGCCGCCAAGCTGGGTATCTACCAGGAGCTCATGGACCGGGTGGGACTCAGTTCCTTTCCGGTTCTGAACATGCTGAATACCCGTTACCTGGTGTCTCGACAGCCGCTCCCTGAAGCCGCGCTCGCACCCGTGGCCGAAACCGAAGGTGGATACCTGTATCGGAACGACGCCGCGCTGCCGAGGGCCTTCCTGGTGGACAGCGTAAAGGTCATCACGGATAAAAACGCCATCTTCGAAGCGCTGAAAGACCCGGGTTTCGATCCCGGTAAATACGCAATCGTGGAAGAACCCCTCCAGGAGCGGCTCGGTCCGCCGGGCGATTCGTCCGTGGAGATCATCCTGCACTCGCCGCACCGGATTGAAATGGCCGTGGAGGCCGACGCATCCTGTTTGCTGGTGCTTAGCGAGATCTATTATCCGGTCGGGTGGCGCGCCGAGATTGACGGCCAGCCGGCGGAAATACACAAGACCAACTACGTCCTTCGCTCCATAACCGTACCCGAAGGCCGCCATGACGTGGTGATGACTTTCGCCCCCGCTTCCTTCGCCACGGGCCTGCTGCTGAGCCGGATCGCCAGCGCACTGGTCCTGGCCGGGTTGATTTCCGCGGGTGCGATGCACATCAGTAAACGCTTGAAAGCCCGGGCCTGACACCGGAACCGTAAAATGATGAAATCCCTGATCATCGTCCCCACCTACAACGAGCTCGAGAACATCCGCCGGCTTTTGCCCGAGTTAATGGCATTGGGTCCGGATATCCGCGTGCTCGTGGTGGACGACAACTCGCCGGACGGGACGGGGAAACTGGCCGATGAACTTGCCGCGGAGAATGAACGGATCAGCGTCCTGCATCGACCCGGCAAACTCGGACTCGGATCGGCTTACGTTGCGGGTTTCAAGTACGCTATCCAACAGGACGTGGACTGCGTATTCGAGATGGACGCGGACTTTTCTCACGATCCCGCCATGATTCCCCGATTCATCGAGGAGATCGCGTCCTGCGACGTGGTGATCGGGTCCCGGTACATCAGCGGCATCAACGTGGTAAACTGGCCCATGTCCCGGCTGCTGCTCAGCTACTTCGCCAACATTTACACCCGCCTGGTCACGGGGATGACGATCCGGGACACCACCAGCGGATACAAGTGCTTCCGCCGCGAAGTATTGGAACATATCGAGCTGGATGAAGTCCGGTCCGACGGATACGCCTTCCAGATCGAGGTGAATTTCCGGTGCTGGCGAAAGGGATATCGCCTGCGTGAAATCCCCATTATATTCGTAGATCGGCGATCAGGCACATCGAAACTCTCCCAGGGCGTGATCAACGAGGCGGTCTGGATCGTCTGGTGGCTGCGCCTGCAGCGCCTGCTGCGCCGCATATGACAGGCTTCAACGTGAAGATGGAGGGGTTCCCGGCATGTTGACCGAACAACAGTATCAACATTACAAGACCTTTGGTTTTGTCGTCTTGCGCCAGGTCTTCAGGCCGGACGAATTGGACCAGATCAACAGGGAGTTCGACCACGGGCTGGAATCGGCCTACCGTCACCTGCCTTTCGACGGCTCGGTACGGCACTGGGTCACGATGATGGGGAAATCCACGCCCTTCTTCGCGAGTCTCATGGAAGATCCCCGGTTATGTGGTGTCGCCGAACAGCTCTACGGCGAAGATGCGCTGGGGATCGCGACCGACGCCAACCGTTACGTCGGCAACACAGGATGGCATCCGGATACCCACAGTATCCACCAGTACGGCATCAAGTTCGCCTTCTACCTCCAGCCCGTGGGACCGGAGACCGGCGCGCTGCGCGTCATCCCGGGTTCGCACAGGAATCCCTACCATGGCGAACTGAGAAAGGTGATGCCCGAACTGGGCCTGTCCGTCGCGGAAGTGCCGTCCCATGTCTGCGTATCGGAACCGGGCGACGTGGTGGGATTCGACCTCCGGTTGTGGCACGCGAGTTACGGAGGGTCCAGCGACCGGCGCATGTGCACTTGCGTGTACTACAACAATCCGAGGACGCCGGAGGAAGTCGAAACCACGCGCGAGCAGGGGGCGAACAACGGCAAGGCCACCGCCAAGTACAACCGGCCCGGCGATCCCCTGATCGATCCGTACTGGCTCGCCAATCCCGAAGGAAGGCCAAAACGGCAGCGTTGGCTCGACCGCCTCCTCGAGCTGGGATTCTACCAGGACGTGACCAGGTCGTGACCGCAGACGTGACCAGACCGTGACCGCAGGCGCGACCGCAGACGTGACCAGACCGTAACCGCAGGCGTAACCGCAGACGATCCATGATACACAGCCGACTCAAGAACCTGATGGCCGAAGGCAAGCCCGCTTTCGGCATACAGCTTCGATTCGGATCCCCCGCCATCGCGGAACTGGCCGGACTGGCCGGTTTCGACTGGATCCTGATCGACACGGAGCACGCGCCGCAAACGCCGGTTACCGTGCAGGCCCAGATCCAGGCGGCGGGCTGCACGCCGGCCGCGCCGATCGTCCGGATCACCCGCACCGATCCCGACCTGATCAAGTTATACCTCGACATGGGCGCCATGGGGATCGTCGTCCCCTTCGTGAACACCCCGGAAGAGGCGAAGCTGGGGGCGGACGCCTGCCGCTATCCCCCGCGGGGCACGCGGGGATGGGGACCCCACCGAGCCGCGGGATACGGGTTGTTTGAAGAGGAATACACCGCCGGGATCGATGACGTCGTGGTCTATCTTCCGATCATCGAGTCGGCCGAAGCCGTCGAGCGCATCGACGACATCATGGCCGTGGAGGGGGTGGACGGCTGTATCGTGGGTCCGGTGGACCTGTGCATTTCTCTCGGAGTTCCCTTCCGGTTCGACCATCCAACGTACCTCGACGCGCTCCGCCGCGTGCGGGCAGCGGGCCAGCGAACGGGAAAGCCCGTGGGCCATCCCCTGCTTGGTTCATCTGATGACGAGGAAAACGTCCGCCGTCAAGTCGAAGAAGGCGTGCGTCTGCTTCTTGTTGGCGGCGACGAGCCGGTCTTGAAGGACGGGTTTCGGCGGGCGGTGGAAGAGCTGGGGTTCCTGCGGAAGGACTAACAGGCTAAAAACCTGATCCAGATCCATCCGCGGCAGCCGGGATCAGGTTGAATCCTTTGATTTCCGATTCATACAGTCATTCACGATCGTCGGCCGTAGTAGTGATTAAGCCGAAGCGTCCGGTTTCCGGGCGATCAACGCCTGGCTCGCCGTGGACATTCCCAGCAGGATGGCCGACAGATCGATCATGAAGCTAATCGACTTGATAAGAAAGTTTTCATAGCTGATCAGGCTGTACATGAATCCGGCCGAGCGGGGTGCGTGCGGATCCATGCCCAGTTTGATCCGGAGGCTTGCAGGCCAATGACTCGCTTCGACGATGGCGCCGTGGAACTCGATCTCCAGGTCGATTTTAGCGACGCAGGCCGCAAACGCCTTTCGAGAGAACATATGGAAGTGTCGAGGGATACTTAAGGCAAGCCAGTGGTTCTTGAAGAAGTAACGGGAAAGCCCGTTCAGATCGGGCGTTTCGAGATATACGACGCCTCCCGGCGCGAGATGATCCGAAATCCATTGGATCATCCGTCCCGGATCGGGTACGTGTTCGATGACCTGTTGGCAGATGATGGCATCGAACCGTTCCCCGCATTCCACGTCTTCGACAGGGCCTTCGATAAGGGTTACGCCGCGATCGGAAAGGTATGATCGGGCTTCAGCCTCGAATTTCAAGTCATTGGCAAAGAGTTTGAGCGGAAAAGGCGCCAGTTCCGCCAGGAAGGTCAGATTCCCACCGAATCCCGCGCCGATATCGAGCACCCGGGCACCGGGCCGGAGATTCGAGATCACTTTCCTGTTCCATCCCCGGTCGAGTATGTTAAGCTTCAGCCACCTGAACGGAGCAAAGGCGGGGTACTCGGTTTCCGTGATGCGAAGCGTGTAGTTGCTCGGATAGATGCGATCGATGTCCTCCAGCCGAACCCTCGGCGACAGATACACGTGTCCGCAGTCCGAGCACGCGACGAAACTGAACCTGTTTGCGCTGGTCCCGTACTCGTAGTCGTATCCCTCGAACACAGGACGCGGTTCCGTCTCCGTACTTCCGCACATCGCACAAACTACGTGCGTCAGCTCTAACTCGACACCGCTGCCCTTGGGATTCATGAGAGGTTCAGCCTGGCGCAACGAAGGGACTCGCCGAAGAGGAACCCGCGGTAGAGGAACTCGCCGAAGAGCGCTTACCGCTGGCTCGCCTTGATGCGGTTGAGCGCCCGGTCCAGCGAGGACTTGGCCCGTTCGACGTCGACGCCTTCATCGTCCGAATCCAGGCGCTGGCGCGCCCGTTTCTCGGCCCGTTGTGCCCGTTCCACGTCGATGTCGCCTTCCGCTTCGATGGTTTCGGCCAGGATGGTTACCTGGGACCGCAGCACTTCGACGAATCCGCCGGACACGGCGTACCTGGTACGGCCGTCTTCGTTCCGGATGGAGAGAATCCCGGGCCTCAGCGAGGTGAGCATGGGCACATGGCCGATCAGCACTTCGAAGTATCCATCGGTGCCCGGCGCCAGCACGTTGCGCACGTCGCCTTCATAGGCCATGCTGGAAGGCGTAACGATGACTAAAGGAAATTCGCCCGCCATGATCTACTGTAGCTCCTTGGCTTTGTCGAATGCTTCGTCGATGGTGCCCACCATGTAGAAGGCCTGCTCGGGCAATTCGTCGCACTCGCCTTCGACCAGCTTCTCGAATCCTTCCACCGTGTCCTCTACCTTGACGTACCGGCCCTGCAGCCCGGTGAAGGTCTCCGCGACGAACATGGGCTGGGTCATGAACAGCTCGATCTTCCGGGCGCGGGACACCACCTGCTTGTCGTCGTCCGACAGCTCGTCGATGCCCAGGATGGCGATGATGTCCTGGAGGTCCTTGTACCGCTGCAGGTTCTGCTGGACGGCCTGTGTCACGTTGTAGTGTTTCTCACCCACGACCGCCGGGTCCATGAGCCGGGAGTTGGATTCGAGGGGATCCACGGCCGGGAAGATCGCCCGCGCGAAAAGATCACGGCTGAGCGCGGTACTGGCGTCGAGGTGGGGGAAGGCGGTCACGATGGCGGGATCCGTGTAGTCATCGGCAGGCACGTAAATGGCCTGCACCGAGGTGATGGCGCCCTGCTTCGTGGACGTGATCCGTTCCTGCAGGTCGCCCATTTCCGTACTCAGCGTGGGCTGGTACCCCACGGCGGAAGGCATGCGTCCCAGGAGAGCCGATACCTCCGAGCCCGCCTGCACGAATCGGAAGATATTGTCGATGAAGAGCAGCACGTCGCGGCCTTCCTCGTCTCGGAAGTACTCGGAGATGGCCACGCCCGTCAGGCCGATCCGAAGGCGCACGCCCGGCGGCTCATTCATCTGGCCGAACACCAGGGCGGTCTTGTCGAGCACATTGGCTTCTTCCATCTCGAGCCAGAGATCGTTGCCTTCCCGTGACCGTTCGCCTACGCCGGCGAACACGGATATACCGCCGTGCTCGCGGGCAATGTTGTTGATCAGTTCCTTGATTAACACCGTCTTGCCGACGCCGGCGCCGCCGAAGAGGCCGGTCTTGCCGCCGCGTGTATAGGGTTCTATCAGGTCCACCACCTTGATCCCCGTCTCGAACATCTCCGCCGAAGTAGTCAGGTCTTCCTGTTCCGGCGCGTTGCGGTGGATGGGATAGCTGTGATCCGACTCCACGACGCCCCGGTCGTCGATGGGGCGGCCGAGGACGTTCATCATGCGGCCGAGGACTTTGGGACCCACGGGCACGTTGATCGGTCCGCCGGTATCGATGGCCGTCGCACCCCGAACCAGTCCGTCCGTGGCGTCCATGGCCACGCAGCGCACCTTGTTGTCGCCGAGGTGCTGCTGGACTTCGAGGACCAGCGCTTCGCTTCCCTCTACCGGCACCTCGAGGGCGTTGTAGATCTTCGGCAGCGCACCCGAACCGAATTCGACGTCCACGACGGCGCCGATGATCTGCGCCACGGTACCTGTATTCGTTCCTTCCATGGTTTCCCTTCCCCGGTAAAATGGGCGGCCGGTACTATTTCAATGCTTCTGCGCCGCCTACGATGTCCATCAATTCGGATGTAATGGTTTCCTGGCGGATCTTGTTGGCCGTCAGGGTCAGATCGTCGATCAGATCGTTGGCATTCCTGGTAGCATTGTCCATGGCCAGCATGCGGGCGGCTTCTTCCGCCGTATTGGATTCGAGCAGAATGCGCCAGAGCTGGAATCGTATGTGCTGCGGCACCAGATCGTTCAGGAGCTGGGGTTGCGAGGGCTCGTACACATAGCCCGTGAAGCCCGGATCGTCCTCGACGGCCATCGGCGGTACGGGAAGCAGTTGTTCGGTCACGAGACTCTGCGATCCGGCGGACTTGAACTCGTTATACAGCATGTCCACCCGGTCGATTTTGCCACTGTTGAACAGCCTGGTCACCTGGTCCGCGATTTCTCCCGCGTGGGCATAATCCAGCGCCTGGAACACGTTGGTATGACTGGACAGGATCTCCACGCGCTGCCTGGACAGTGTATCCGAACCCTTGCGGCCTATGCAGATCAACCCGGGTTCCGGCGTGCTTTCCCTGACGGTACGCATGGCGCCGCGCACGACGTTCGAGTTGAATCCTCCGCAGAACCCTCGATCGGCCGTGACGACGATCAGCGCGGAAGCCTTCACGTCGCGGGGGGTCATGAGCGGATGGTGCTCGTCGGCCGTCTGCGCCGACAGGTGCCGCATCATCTCGTCCAGCTTCCGGGCGTATGGCCGGGCGGCGAACAGGCGGTTCTGCGCACGGCGCAGGCGGACACCGGCCACGGTCTGCATGGCCTTGGTGATCTTCTGTATATCCTTCGTACTCGCGATGCGTCGCCGTATCTCGCGAAGTGACGGCATGGTACCCTTTCTAACCGTTGAACGTCTTGCTGAATTCCTCGGCCGCGTCCCGGATGCGCTGTTCCGCATCCTCGGACAACTGTTCGGTTTCCCTGATTTCACGGGCCACGTCCGAGTGATGCGTCTCCATGTGCTGGAGGAAGGCCGCCACGAAGGGCTGCACCTGGTCCACGGACAGATCGTTCAACATGCCGTTGACGCCCACATACAGGGAAATGATCTGCTCCTCGACCGCCATGGGACGGTACTGTGCCTGCTTGAGCAGTTCGACCAGCCGCTCACCCAGGTGGAGCTCCCGCTGCGTGGTCTGGTCCAGGCCCGACGTACCGAACCGGGCGAAGGCTTCCAGCTCCCGGTAACGGGCCAGCGACGTTCTGAGCAGACCGGCTACCTGGCGCGACTTCATCGCTTTGATCTGCGCTGCGCCACCCACGCGGGATACCGACAGGCCCACGTTGACCGCCGGCCTCTGTCCCGCGAAGAACAGGTTGGATTCCAGGAATATCTGTCCATCGGTGATGGAAATCACGTTAGTCGGTATATACGTCGACACGTCGCCGAACTGGGTTTCGATGACAGGCAGCGCGGTCAGCGAGCCGGCGCCGTATTCGTC
>JAPOOT010000299.1 GCA_026713285.1 Gemmatimonadota bacterium
CAGCCGCGCGAACCCAGGCAGCGCCGCCATGTCCTCGTTGACTTTCGGGTTGTGTTTGATGGTGCATGAGCCGAGGGGATACATGGCCCGGTCGGGATGGTAGTTCAGGGTGGACAGCCTGGTATAGTGGCGGACGACGTCGACCTCGCTGACCTCGGGCAGATCAGGGGCCGCGGTCCGGATATCCGCTTCTGGCAGGTAGGAAGAAACCGGCTTGACCGACACGTCCGGCGCGGGCAGCCTGACGCCCCGTCTACCGGGGGAACTCAGTTCGAAAATAAGCGGTTCCGACAATGGGTGTCCTCTCAATGCTCAGCTGAACCGGCCCAGGGCTTCGACGAGCCGGTCGATCTGCGAACGCGTTCGTCTTTCCGTGACCGCGATCAGCAGGCCGTTGTCCAGTTCAAGCGACGGGAAACGTGCCAGGTCGCCCCCGGCCAGCAGCCCTTCGTCGGCGAGCCGGGTCACGATCTCACCTGGTGGCGCCGGCGTCCGTACCGCGAATTCCTTGAAGAACGGCCGGTCGAATGCGAGCTCGTAGCCGGGCAGTCTGGTGATTCGTTCGGCCGCGTAGTGGCTCTTGTGGAGACACAGCTCCGCGACTTCTTTCAACCCCTGTTTTCCGATCAGCGAAAGGTAGATCGTAGCCATCAGGGCGTTGAGCTGCTGGCTGGTGCAGATGTTCGACGTCGCCTTGTCCCGGCGGATGTGCTGTTCGCGGGCCTGCAGCGTCAGGACGAACCCCCGGCGATCCTCCTGGTCGACGGTCTGCCCCGCGATGCGGCCGGGCATGCGCCGGACGAAGCGGTCCCGCGCTGCGAAGAATCCCAGGGCCGGTCCGCCGTAGCTCACCTGGTTCCCCATGGACTGGCCTTCCCCCACGGCGATGTCCGCGCCGTAGGCGCCCGGCGATTCGATGACGCCGAGGGAAATCGGGTCCACGGCCATGACCAGGAGGGCGCCCGCGCCGTGCACGACCCGTTCCAGGTCCCCCATGGATTCCAGGCAGCCGAAGAAGTTGGGGTGCTGGACGATGACGCAGGCCGTGTCGTCGTCCAGGGCGGAAGCCAGCCGGTCGGGATCCAGCGCGCCGTCCGGGCAGGAAACCGTCTCCACCCGGATGCCGGGCCCGTGGGCGTACGTGCGGACTGTTTCGACGTAATGGGGGTGCAGGCTTCCCGCCAGGATCACGCGGTCGCGCCGCGTCGCCGCGCGGGCCAGCATGGCCGCCTCCGCCGCCGCGGATGCGCCGTCGTACAAGGAGGCGTTGGCCACGTCCAGGCCCGTCAGTTCGCAGATCATCGTCTGGAACTCGTAAATCCCCTGGAGCGTGCCCTGGCTCACTTCCGGCTGGTAGGGCGTGTAGGAAGTCAGGAATTCCGAGCGGCCGGCAAGGTGGCCTATGGCGCTGGGAACGAAGTGATCGTACATTCCGCCGCCCACGAAGGACGCCGACCGGTCGGCCGAATCGTTACGGGCGGCCATCTCGCCCATCGTGTCGTGGAGCTCGAGTTCCGAAAGGGCGGGGGAGAGATCCAGCGGAGTGTCGAGCCGAACGTCTTTCGGGATGACGCTCAACAGCTCTTCGATAGAATCGATGCCGATGGCGGCCAACATCGCCTGCCGGTCGGCATCTGTATTGGGTATGTACGCCATGGACACTCCGCGGTGACCGGCCGCCTCAGGCGCCGGTGAAGGAACTGTAGTCCGCGGCGGTCATCAGGCTGGTGAAGGCGCCCGCGTCATCTACCTGCAGCTTGATCATCCATCCGTCGCCGTAGGGGTCCTGGTTGACTGCTTCCGGGTTGTCCTCCAGGTCGTCGTTGACCTCCGTCACGGTCCCGCCCAGCGGACTGTAGAGGTCCGACACGGTCTTCACGGCCTCCACCGCGCCGAAGACGCCCATCTCGGCCACGGTGTCGCCTTCCGTGGGCAGTTCCACGAAGACGATGTCGCCGAGTTCGGATTGCGCGAAATCGGTGATGCCGACGGTGGCGATGTCGCCCTCCATGCGCACCCACTCGTGTTCGGAAGAATAGCGGAGATCCGCGGGCGTGTTCATGCGTTCCTTTCTCCGGCGCTTCGGTCCTTGCGGGCCGTCTCCGCCGGTCAAGTCTTCAACTCAGGGGTTTAAACCGGTCATATTCTCAACTCAAGTGACTCATCGATTCAACTCCGCTCCGGAATCTCCGATGACCACCCGCGGGATGAGGTCATATTCTCAACTCAAGTGGCTCATCGATTCAACGAAGGCCGTATCCGCCTCCCCGGAACGGAAGGTCGGGTGCTTCAACATGTACTGATGGAACGGTATCGTCGTGTTGATGCCTTCGACAATGAACTCGTCCAGGGCCCGTTCGGCCCGTGTAAGCGCCTCCTCCCGGTCCTTTCCCCAGACGATCAGCTTCGCCAGCATGGAATCGTAGAACGGCGTGACGACATACTGGGCGTACACGTGGCTGTCCACCCGCACACCGTAGCCGCCCGGCGTGTGAAAACTGGTGATCTCTCCCGTAGAGGGCATGAAGTTACGGTCCGGGTCCTCGGCGTTGATCCTGCATTCGATGGCGTGTCCACGCAGTTCAACCTCTTCCTGCGAGAACCCCAGGGGACAGCCCGCGGCGACGCGGATCTGTTCCTTGACCAGGTCCTGTGAAACGACCATTTCCGTCACGGGATGTTCCACCTGTATTCGCGTGTTCATTTCCATGAAGTAGTATTGCCGGTCATCCGTCACCAGGAATTCCACGGTGCCGGCGTTTTCATAGTCGATGGACCGTGCCGCTCTCAGGGCCGCGTCGCCGAGACCGGACCGCAGTTCGTCGTCGACGAAGGGGGAGGGCGACTCTTCGATGAGCTTCTGCCGCCGACGCTGAATCGAGCAGTCCCGCTCGCCCAGGTGGACCACCTGGCCGTGCTGGTCGCCCAGGACCTGCACCTCGATGTGCCGGGCTTTCTCGATATATCGTTCCAGGTACAGCGCGGGATTGTTGAACGCGTTCTGGGCCTCCCGCGAGGCCTGCCGGAAAGCTTCTCGCAGTTCGTCGGCGTTGCGCACGATGCGGATGCCCCGTCCGCCGCCGCCCGCCGAGGCCTTGATCACCAGGGGGAAACCGATGTCCTCCGAGGCCGCCAACGCCGCATCCTCGTCGGCCACGGTGTCCTCCGTCCCCGGAATGGTGGGCACGTCGGACGCCGCCACCGTCTTCCGCGCTTCGGCCTTGTCGCCCATGAGGCGGATGGCCCTCGACGCCGGTCCGATGAAGGTGATGTCGCAGGATTCGCACACTTCGGCGAAGTGGGGGCTTTCGGAAAGGAATCCGTACCCGGGATGCACGGCGTCGGCGTTCATGATTTCCGCCGCGCTGATGATGCGGGGTATGTTCAGATAACTGTCGTTGGGCGAGTTGCTGCCGATGCAGACCGCCTCGTCGGCGAAGCGTACGTGGAGAGAGTCCTGGTCCGATTCGGAGTGGACGGCCACCGTCGCGATATTCAGCTCTTTGCAGGAGCGGATGACGCGCAGGGCGATCTCGCCGCGATTTGCGATGAGGATCTTCTGGAACATCGATGCCTATGCCGGTTCGATCAGAAACAACGGTTGGCCGTATTCGACGGGCTGGGCGTCTTCTACCAGGATGGCCATCACCCGCCCGTTCAATTCGGACTGGATGGGGTTCATCAGCTTCATGGCTTCGATGATGCACAGCTGTTGGCCGGCGCTGATCCGGTCCTGCTCCTTTACGAAGGGCTCGGCTTCAGGTTCGGATGACCGGTAGAAGGTGCCCACCATGGGCGAGGTCACCTCGATATAAGTACTGTCGGCGGAGTCTGCCTGAACGTTGTCCGGCGGGCTGCCTGCCGCGGGCGTAGCAACGGTCGGCGCATGGGGTTCCGCCGCGGGAGCGGGAACGACGGCCGCGGTCGTGCCGGGCGCCATTCGGACGACCCGGATCCTGCGGTCGCCCTCGGCCACCTCGACCTCCAGGATGTCGGTGTCCCGCAACGACTCGATCAGCTTGAGCACCTCATCGATTCCCATGTCTGACTCCTCGGTAGGGCGGTTACACCCACTATCGGTAGGGCGGTTACACCCGCTCTACGTACTCGCGGGACCGCGTATCGATGCGCAACACGTCGCCCGGGTTTATGAACAGCGGGACCTGAACCACGGCGCCGCTCTCGAGCGTGGCCGGTTTGGTGCCTCCCGACGCGGTATCGCCGCGGATGCCCGGGTCGGTCTGCGTCACTTCCAGCTCGATGAAATTCGGCATCTCGATGCCCACGACGCCCTGGTCCGCGGTAAGCAACTCGAGCGTCATGCTGTCCTTGATGTAATCTTTATTGTCGCCGATGATCGCCGCGCCTACCGGTACCTGTTCGTAGGTCTCCAGGTCCATCATGTAGTACATGTCGCCGTCTGCGTACTGGAATTGGGCCTTGCGCCGTTCCACGCGCACGTCTTCCAGCTTGTCCGAGGCCTTGTAGGTCTTATCGATAACGGACCCGGTGTGGAGATGTTTCAGGCGGGTGCGCGAAAAGGCCGTCCCCTTGCCAGGCTTGATGTGTTCGCAACCCGTGATGAAGTATATGGACCCATCAATCCGTATAGCCATGCCGGTGCGCAGTTCCGTAGCGTTTACCATTGGATTCGGCGGGTCTCCTTGACCGGCCCTGTCGGCCGGTACGCGAAAACCGGGTAATCGGCGGATATGCGGCGCGCCGTATTTACTGTCCGGGTGGGAAGAATACATCCCCCATTTGCAGGGTGGGCAACGGGATTCGAACCCGCGACCTCCAGAGCCACAGTCTAGCGCTCTAACCAACTGAGCTATGCCCACCATCACCGACGAATGGAGCAAGCAATATAGGCGCAATACCAAACTGCTGTCAAGGGATTTGTCCGAGATCCGGCACCCGTTCAGCGAGGTGGCGAGGCAAGGTCTTCGTTCCAGGTCAGCCGTCGGAATCAGACCGGGCGTACCGGGAAAAACGGCTCAAAATCGCCCACTCCGGTCCGATGCGCCATCCATTGTTTCGAAGACCGGCGCCGCATCTTCAAGGGGACGGCGGACGACGGTTTCGGGTAGGCGCACGTCGATGTCCGCCGGCTTCAGTCCGCGATTGACCGCCTGCGTCCGGTAGGTCAACTCGAACGTCCCTGCCTGATGGCCCTCGCGGGTTATCCGGACGCGGTTCGGTCTCCAGATCCCATTCCGTCTGCGAAAGCGTTCGTACGTCCTGGTGACGGTTGCACGGTTCGCAGGAGATTCCGACACCTCCCGCGTGACCGACATGGTCTTCGTGTCGATCCACAGCGATCTCCGGCCATTGCCGTCCACGAACGTGACGGCCGCCGAACCTCCGTCCTGGCGGTAGTCCGCTACGGGCACACCGCCGTATCTTCCCGGCGCTACGGTCCCGGTCAC
>JAPOOT010000282.1 GCA_026713285.1 Gemmatimonadota bacterium
GGATCCGTGACCATGAAGAACGCCATGAGCTGGTACATGGGGCCGGTAATGGGCGCGACCTCGGAAAGAAAAGGCGTCCCGGTCATCAGGGATCGCACGTAAGCCAGCGCGACGAAGGACACCGCGTAGGTCAGCGTGACGTGGAAGCGTTTCGCCCGCCAGAGGATGACGGAACCCAGCAACCAGATCACGGCCATGGCCCACAGGTCGTTGCCCCACTGTTCGCTCAGGGCGGCCACGGTCCCGGGCGCCGCGAAGAGCACCACGCAGATGCCCAGGTTCGATGGGTTCCACAGGTGGCGTCCCCGGAAGCGCAACACGTACTTCGACATGATGGACAGCAGGCTTGCAACCGCGAAGGGCCAGAGAGAGAGCGATCTGAGTAGAATGCCGCAGCTGATCCCCGTGATATACGCGCTGGCGGGGTTGAGCCACTTCCCGGTCAGCAGGCGGCCCAGGGCCAGTTCCGCCGCCAGGGCCACGGTGATCGCCGTAAAGAGCTGCGACAGGTCGTGGAGGAAACCCACGTATACCTGGCCGAAGACCAGGATCAGGGTGATCAGGCCGGAGGACAGGTACCGCGGGTCGATCCGGAGTCTTGTCTCATTCGGCGGTCCCGGCGCCGATTCCGCCGATGCGGCCTTCGAATCGCTCATCATCCCTCCGGTTCCGTAATGTTGTGCAACCGGTTCAACACGGGGTTTTCCAACCTTTGCACCGTCCCGCTCGGCCACTTGATTTCGACGCGGTCGACCGCCGCGGCGGCCCCCAGACCGAAGTGGCGCCTGCGCTGGCTCTGGGCGGCGAATCCGGCCCCGGCAGTCACGACCTGCAGCTGCTGCCTTCCGTCCCAGAATACCCTTATCTCGGCGCCGATGGCGCTGGCGTTGCTGCGCACGCCCCGCAGTTCGAAGGAAACCCACGTGTACTCTCGTTCGACCTCGTTCCGGTACAGGATCAGGGGTCCGTTCTGGTTGGCCACGACCACGTCCAGCGCTCCGCGGTTGAACAGGTCGGCCAGGGCGACGCCCCGTCCGTCGTACCGGTCGTTTACGCCTGCGGCTTCCGCCACGTCGTAGAAGCGTCCGTTTCCGTCGTTCAGGTAGAGGCGGGACCGCTCGTAGCCGGACAGGCTCTGGTCTCCCATGGGCGCCCAGTTCCGCACGTCCTGGAAAATGTTGTTGTTGCCCATGGCGACGCGCGACATCTCGTACCAGTAATCTTTCTCGGGGTCGGCCGAGACGAAGCCGTTGGTCACGAACAGGTCCACGAAGCCGTCGTTGTTCAGGTCGCCGAACTGCGCGCCCCACGCCCACCCTGCGTCGGCGATATCTCCCTCGGCGATATTGACCATCCGGCCGTTTTCGGCGATCAGGTTGCGACGCAGATTGTTGCCCTGGAAAAGATACCCGCGCTTCGAAATGTTAGTCACGTAGACGTCCGCGCGGCCGTCGTTGTACAGATCGCCGAATGCCACGTTCATACCGCTTTTAGACGTCTCCTCGAGCGTTGCGCCGTCCAATCGCTCGAACCCCTTGCCCTCGAGATTGATGAAGAGCGCTTCGGGACCGTAGTCGTTGGCCAGGTAAAGGTCGGGCCAGCCGTCGCCGTCGAGGTCGGCGGCGCCGATGGACATGGTCCACCGCGTGCAGTCCACCCCGAAAGCCTCCGTGACGTCTTCGAAACGCCCCCCGCCCCGGTTCAGGAAGAGATAGTTGCGGCCCCCGTTGTCCGCATATTCGAAACTCTCCTGCATGATCCTCGTCGTCGTAACCTGCCACAGGTCATGGGCTTCCGAAAAATAGCCACCAACGTAAAGATCGATCAGGCCGTCCCGGTCGACATCCGTCCACACCGCACTGTTCGCGTTCATCCACCGGTCGAGACCCGATTCACCGGTCACGTCCTCGAAAGCGCCGCCGCCCTGGTTTCTGAACAGACGCTGGCGGCCCCACCTGTAAATGAACACATCCTCGAAACCATCGTTATTGTAGTCGCCCCATACAGACCCCATGGATACGCCGCTGGCGTTGTTCACATCGGCAAGGCCCATGGCGCCTGCGACCTCCTCGAAGCCTCCGTCGCCCAGGTTTCTATACATCGCGTTCGGCGCGCCTTTTCGGCTGCGGGTCACGTACAGGTCCTGCCACCCGTCGTTGTCATAATCCATCACCGAGACGGACGCGCCCAGGGCCGTCAGGTGAGGCATGATCGGGTCGAGTGCCGGATCGAGTTCCGGCTTGGCATGCATGAAGTCGATGCCGGCCGCCGCCGTCGCATCCGTCAGGCGGAACCCGTACCGGTCCGCATCGGTACCGTCCGCATCGATACCGTCCGCATCGCGCTCCAGCCAACGGGCGAACAGGAACGGGGTTGCGAGCAATATAATGAAAAGTACGGTTAAAACGGGCCGTATCGAAGATGGAGAGGGTAATGACATGGCCTGTAGGGATCTGGTGCGACCGATCGGATCCGGCGGTCCGCATAGTCTGCATGGTCCGGATGGCCTGGGCAGCCCGGGCGCCTCAGGCGGACCGGACAGATCCGGCTCTTTCGGTCGGACCGGATTATCCAGCGGAAGGACAAGGGAAATGGCACGTGTGTCCCGTATGTTCGAAATGCGATTTCAAGGTAGAAGGCAAAACCGGGACTGTCAAGATGGATTGACAAGGCGGCCCCAAGCGTTATAAGATCATCCTCAGTCCACGCCGACGGATTGTTTCTGCGATCCACCGGATACCACCAACGATCTGGAGAATATATGGCTACCAACCCCATTCGCGTCTTTCAGGCCGTACTGCTGATCCTGTGTGCGTGTACCGCTTCAGCAAACATACACGCCCAGACCTCCCTGCTGGACCGCATTCTTGAAAAGGGTGAGATTCGCATCGGAACGACGGGCGATTACAAACCTTTCACCTATCTGAACCCGGAGACGGGAGAATACGAGGGCATGGACATCGACGCGGCTCATCTGCTCGGGGAAGCGCTCGGCGTCCGCGTCCGGTTCGTACCCACGACCTGGAGCGGCCTGTCCGACGATACCCTGAACGACCGGTTCGATCTGGCCATGGGCGGCATCACCCGTACGCTAGAGCGGCAGAAGATCCTGGCCCTCACCGGCCCTTATGTCACTATCGGGAAATCGCCGCTCATCAGAAAGGCCGACCGCGAACGGTTCAACAGCCTGTCGGACATCGACCGGCCGGGGGTAAAGATCGGCGCCAACTACGGCGGCACGAACGAGGCCTTCGTCCGCGCCAATATCAAGCAGGCCACGATCGTCATGTTCGAGAACAACCTGGACGTGCAGCCGGCCGTGGCGTCCGGAGCGGTGGACGTCATGTTCACGGACAACGTCGAGGCGGTCATCTATGCGAGACAGAACCCCGTGCTCTACGCCGTGAATCCGGCCAACCCGCTGACCAGGGAAGATATCGGCTACATGACCGTCCGGGACGACCAGCCCTTTATCAACTGGCTGAACCTCTGGCTCTATCAGATGCGGCTGAAGGGAACGCTCGACGAGCTGAGGAGCAGGTGGATCGGGGATTTCTGAGGAGCGTGTGTTCAGGGTCCATCCGCGACCCACCCCGGCAACCAGGCCTGTCGCAGAAACCGTAGCTACGGCCTCGTCTGCGCGGAACACATTTAGTATTGCGATGAAACCTGCCCGGCCCTATAATATGTGCGGCTGTATTCAAACCAAAATCCCGAAAAAGGAGCCAGTCTTTGGCCGACGCCGCGGACTATAGCGACGATTTGTTTTTTGATGACGTCGATCTGGACGCCCATAGCTCCAGGACCGTCGATACCGAAGCCATCGAATTCTTCCCCACCGACTACCGCATCGGGCGGACCAAGTATATCTTCGTCACCGGCGGAGTCATGTCCGGCGTGGGCAAGGGCGTCTTCAGCGCTTCGCTCGGACACCTGCTCAAGCATTACGGATTCACGGTTTCCCAGATCAAGATCGACGGCTACCTGAACCAGGACGCCGGCACCATCAACCCCTACCGGCACGGGGAGGTGTTCGTACTCGAAGACGGGACCGAGTGCGACATGGACCTGGGCACCTACGAGCGCTTCCTCGACGACGACCTGAACCGGAACAACTATATCACTTCCGGCAAGGTATACCGGATCATCCTCGACAAA
>JAPOOT010000326.1 GCA_026713285.1 Gemmatimonadota bacterium
AGCATCCTGGCTTTCAAGGCAAGCCTCATGGGCGGCGAAAACATGGGCTGGTACGATATCTCGGCGCCCCTGACGGTACCGCACCAGGACGAGCCTTCCTGGGATGACGCCACGGCCCTGGTGCACCGGGCCTTTGCGGCCCGGTATCCGTCCCTGGCGGATTATACGGCCGAGGCTTACGAGAAGAAGTGGATCGACTGGTCGCCACGGCCGGGCAAGCGTCCCGGCGCCTTCTGCACGGGATCTCCCCTGACGAAAGAGTCCCGGGTCTACATGACCTACAACGACAACATGGGCGACGTGCTGACCCTCGCCCACGAGCTGGGACACGCCTTTCACGGCCATTTGATGCGTACGGAACGTACGCTGAATCGCGCCTATCCGATGACCCTCGCCGAATCGGCTTCCACCTTCGGCGAGATGTTGCTCATGCGCGGGTTGCTGGAGGAGCCAGGGGTCGGCGCGGAGACCAGGGCGTTTCTGCTCAACCTGGAGGCCAGCGACGGCGCCACCTACCTGCTGGACATTCCCGTGAGATTCGAGTTCGAGAAGGCGTTTCATGATGAAAGGGCGAACGGCGAAGTCGCTGTCGGACGGTTGAAGGAACTGATGGTCGACACACAGCGCCGCGTACTGGGGGACGTACTGGATCCCGCAGGCGCCGATCCCTATTTCTGGGCGTCCAAACTCCATTTTTACATCACGGATACCACGTTTTACAATTTCCCCTATACCTTCGGCTACCTGCTCAGCCGGGGTCTCTTCGCCCGGTACGAGAAGGAAGGCCCGGATTTTCTGCCGAGATACGAGCAGTACCTGAAACTGACCGGTAGCGGCACGGCCGAAAACGTGGTCCGGCGAACCATGGGGATCGACCTCACGGAACCCGGGTTCTGGTCCGATGCCATACGCGGCCTGGAGGGCGTTCTGGATCAGCTCAAGGCCAGTGTGGCTGATAGCCGGGCCGTGTTGAACTAGCAGGATCGCCGAATAAAAAGGACCGAGCTGGAGAGAAAGGACCGTAGTGTATGACGAAGGTGATCGCGGGGGAACGCAACCGTTTCCACGGCGTGGAAGTTGGTTCCGAAGATCTGCCCGACACACCGGATGGATTCAAGGAGCGCCTGGACCATTCGATCCGGGAGTGGAAGGCGGAGGGTTTACAGGTTGCCTGGTTCAAGGCTCCCCTGTCCCGCGCCTTTCTCATTCCCGCACTGGTGGACGCGGGCGGAGTATTCCATCACAGTACCACCGACTACCTGATGCTTACGCTCCGCCTGGCCGAAGGCGCCTTCGTGCCGCTGTACGCGACCCACTACATCGGCGCGGGCGGCGTGGTGATCAACGAGAAGAACGAACTGCTCGTGGTCTGCGAACGGTTTCGCGGGGGACGCGCGCCGTATTACAAGCTGCCCGGAGGCGCGCTGCACCCGGAGGAACACCTGGCCGAGGGCGTGGTCCGGGAAGTTTTCGAGGAAACGGGCGTGCCGACCAGTTTCGATGGGCTGGTCTGCTTCCGCCACTGGCATGGCTACCGGTACGACAAGTCGGACATCTACTTCGTCTGCCGGTTGAAGCCGCTGCACCAGATCATCAAAATGCAGGCCACGGAGATCGAAGAGTGTTTCTGGATGCCCGTGGATACCTACATGGGCTCGGAAAACGTCAGCCAGTTCAACAAGCTCATCGTCAAGGCCGCGGTAGAAAACGAAGGCCTGAAGGAAACGTGGGTCGACGGTTACGGCGACCCGGACCGGTACGAGTTTTTCATGCCGGAGTAGGACCGCGGTTTCAGGACCACCTTTATCTGAGGGAACATCAACAGGTCAACTTATCTCAACGAGGACCAACCCATGGCTAAGACACGCCGTCGAAGGAAGAAGCATCCCAATATCGTATTGCTGGGCGTGGATTCTCTTCTGGCCGATCACATGAGCTGTTACGGATACCATCGGCATACCACGCCCCATATCGACAGGTTCGCCATGGGCGGCGCCCTGTTCGAGAAGACGTACAGCGCCCATATACCCACGACGAGCGCCTATGCCTCCATGCTGACCGGCCTGGACGCCTTTGGCACCCAGGTAGTGGCCCTGCGGCACAAGGGCGGACTCCGGGAGGACGTGCAGACGCTGCCCGAGATCCTGCGGGAGCACGGCTACGCGTCCACCTGCGTGGGGTTCGGGGGAAACCCGTCCTCGCGAGGTTTCGACAAGTACATCGAGTATCCGAGCTGGGGCAGCTGGAACGAAGGACGCAGTCCCAAGGCGCAGAATCTGAACGACGTGGCGATTCCGGAGCTGGACCGGCTGGCCAAACGGCGCGGACCTTTCTTCCTGTTTCTGCGCCACATGGATCCTCATGCGCCGTACCTGCCGCCGGAACCCTACGAACGCATGTTCTATCACGGCGACGAGTGCGATCCGAAAAACAAGTCCATGGATCCCGTCAAGGCGTTCAAGCCCTTCTGTGATTTCTTCGCCGCGTGGATGCCGCCCGGCATCACCGACAAAGACTATGTCATCGCCCAGTACGACGGTGCCGTCGCGTACATGGACGCCTGTATCCAGACCATATTCAACGCCCTGGAAGCCCACGGCATCATGGACGAAACGATCGTGATCTTAAATGGGGACCACGGCGAGACCCTCTACGACCACGAATGCTGGTTCGACCACCACGGTCTATACGATGTGACGCTCCACGTGCCGCTCATCATCCAGTACCCAGGGCGGATACCAGCGGGTAGCCGCATCAGCGGGTACAACCAGCACAAGGACCTCGTACCCACCATCATGGACCTGGCCGAAATCGATGCGGGGATCGACTACGACGGGGACAGCCTGATGGCGCTGGTCGACGGCACGGCTTCCTCCTTCGACAGCGAATTCTACATCACCGAGTGCACGTGGATGCGCAAGCACGGCTGGCGGACGCCGCAGTGGAAGCTGATGGTCGCCCTGGAGCCGGATTTCCACTTCAAGCCGCCGGTCGAGCTGTACAACCTGGTGGAGGACCCGGACGAAAACCACAACCTGGCCGGGGAGTTGCCGGAAGTAGTCAACCTGCTCAAGCGGCGGATGAACAACTGGATACGGAAGCGAGTGAAAGAGACCGGAAAGCGTAATCCCATGCTTACCCAGGGGGACTGGCACGGGCACGAGGGCGTAGGCGCCTTCAAGACATCGCAGCAGGCCTATGACACGATGCACATCGGCGACCCCGATCAGGCCGCCAGCCTGCAGGCGCGCAGCAGGTAGAGGGCGCCGCGCCTCCCGCACCGCGCCTCGCGCAGCAAGTAGAGCGCCGCGTCTCGCGCACCGCGCAGCAGGTAGAGCGCACCGCGACTCGCGCTCCGAAGTCGAAACTTGGTGCAACCCCCCGGCTGTATATTCTGCGCAAGTATCTGTAATAGTGCAGTTTAACGCGCGTAAAACGATACACGAAGAATCCTCAAAGGAGTGTTAGAAGATGGGTCTGAATATCGCGGTGGTTGGTATGGGCGGCATCGGTAACAACCATGCCCGGAACTACCAGGCACATGAAGCGTGCACGATAGTGGCTGTTTGCGACGCCCTGAAGGACAAGGCCGATCAGGCGGCGCAGGCTTACGGCTGCAAGGCGTTCTACAGCGTCGGCGATCTGCTGAACAGCGGACTGAAGGTGGATGTGGCCAGTGTCTGCACCGCTGGCGTGGAGAACGGCGGCGACCACTACGAACCGACGATGGAACTGCTGGGTGGCGGCATCGCCGTGCTGGGCGAGAAGCCCATATCCAACGAGATTCCGAAGGCCAGGGAGATGGTCGCGCTGGCGCGGGATCGGGGCCTTCGCTACGGGATCAACCTGAACCACCGCTTCACGCCTGCCGCGCTGCGTGCGAAGGAGTGGGTCGCGGCAGACCGGCTGGGCGAACTGAATATCATCAATATGACGATGTGGATCAACAACCCCAACGAGAGTTCGCCTCATTTCCACATGCGCGCGCTTCATCCCCATTCCATCGACGTGATGCGCTATTTCTGCGGCGACGTGGAAAAGGTCCAGGCCTTCTTCAAGAAGGGCAGGGGCCGGAAGATCTGGTCCAACGTACAGGTAAACATGCTGTTCGAAAGCGGTGTTGTGGGCCACCTGACGGGAAGCTACGACGCCGGGGGCAGTTATGGACTGGAGACCTGCGAGGTCGTGGGCTCCGACGCACGTTTCGTCATACGCGAAGCCTGCGAGCAGCTGGAGTTCTATCCGCGACACTCCCGGGAAGTAGAAACCTTTCAATACCTGGGCGGTATGATGGGATTTTCCGAGACTTTCGGTTCGCGGATTACGCGCTGGGTCGAACAGAACCTGGAAGGCGCGGCGCCTGAGGAGATCGACGCCAGAGCCGAGGATGCCCTGCGCGCCCAGTTGATCATTGAGAGTGCCATTGAATCCTGGAATACCCATTCCGTGGTAACGGTACAATACTGAATGGGAAACCGGTCCAAACCGCTCCATCCGATAATCAAGGGTCAGCCCGTTGCCCGTTCCAATGCGACTAAAACTCTAAAGGAGAGACCATGAAGCTCGGCGCCAACTCGGTACTGTTCGGTGGATACGACATGGAAACGGCTTTTAAATACCTTGCCATGGCCGGGTATGACGGCATCGAA
>JAPOOT010000315.1 GCA_026713285.1 Gemmatimonadota bacterium
CCCGTGGCCGCCATCCAGCGGTCGAGCCGGTCGCGCAGGTCACGCAACGTATCGGCCGCTTCGGGACGGTCGGCAAGGTTGTTGGTCTCTGACGGGTCGAACAGGGTGTCGTAGAGCCGTTCGCGCGGCACGGGTCTTTCACGCCAGCCCGAATCGATCAGGGTCGATTTCGTGATCGATGCATCGCAGTTGGTCATGACGGGCAGGTCGCGATCGCCGTATCGTCGAATGTACTTCCATCGACGGGTCCGCACGGCCCGCTGGGGCTCGTAGGCCGCGTGGTAATTGACTTCGGCGAAAACCTCGTCCCGGATTTCCGCGGCTTCGCCGTTCACCAAAGGATCCAGTGATTCGCCCTGCAGCCAGTCCGGACGGTCGATCCCGGCCAGATCGCACACGGTAGGGAATACGTCGATGTGGCTTACCATGCCGTCGATCACCTTTCCGCCACCGTATCCCGCGGGGCCGCGCAGCATGAGCATGACGCCCATGCCGTGGTCGGTGAGGTGGCATTTCATCATGGGGAAGGCGATGCCGTGATCGGTGGTGCAGATCACCAGGGTATCGTCCCTCAAACCGTACCGGTCAATCGCCTCCAGCACGCGTCCCATCTTCTGGTCGAGCGTCCGCGCGGCATCGATGAAGAGGCCCATGTCGCGGCGAAAATCGTCGGAATCAGGAAAAGGCGCCGGAGGGCGCACGAAACGGGAATCGGTCGGCGCTTCCCCATCGGGCTGCGGTGAGAAACCCGCTCCCCTGCGATGGGTTTCGCCGAAGCCCACGTCGAGAAAGAAGGGCCGGTCACGGGATTCGGACAGGAAGGAGATCGCGAGTTCTTCGGCGGGCGCCTTGTCGTTACCGGCCTCCCGCGGCATGACGCGTGACCAGCCGGCGTCGTCCAGGTCGCGCACCACGTGCTGGAAACCCGCCATGACCGTATCGTATCCCGCCCTGCGCAGCGTGTGCATGATGAGCCGCTCGGGGTGGTGGATCGACCAGCCCCGGTTGACCAGTCCGAACATGCCGCAGCTGTGGGCCCACTGACCGGTGAGCAGCGCCGCCCGGCTCGGTGAGCAGGTCGGGTTCGCACAGAAGGCCGACCTGAACAGCACCCCCTCCTCCGCCAGATTCTGCAGGGCGGGCGTCGGGATGGCGTGGCCGTAGGGTTGGATGTACCGGCCGGTATCGTGGGAATGGATGTATACGATATTCATCGATGTGCGGGTCCGCAAAGCCTCATTTCTTACATGCGCCTGGGTACTTCGAATCCTGCATGCGCCTGGGTACTTCGTTTCTTACATCCGCCTCGGCACTTCGATACCGAGCAGGTCCAACACTCGTTCCAATACGCGCAGCGTGACCTCCGAAACGGCAAGCCACGAGTCGCGGCGTTGGGCGTCTTCCTCGTTCAGCATGTGGTGGATATGGTAGAACCGGTTGTAGGCCGTGGCCAGTTGAAAGGCATATTCGCACAGGTGGTTCGGCGCGCGGGTCTCGAAGGCCAGAGCGATTGTCCCGGGCAGTTCGGACAACTTGAGGTCCAGATCGCGTTCCGATTCGCTCAAGGGGGCCAGGATCCTGCCCGGCTGGAGACCACGCTCGGCGGCCCGCCGCAAGACCGACTTGATCCGCACCGCCGCGTAGAGGATGTAGGGACCGGTGCGGCCCTCGAAGGACGAGAACCGTTCCAGGTCGAATACGTAATCCTTCGTGCGGTGGTTCATCAGGTCGGCGTATTTCAGCGCGGCCACGCCCACGATGCGGGAAATGTCCTCCTTCTCGTCCTCGTCGTACTCCCTGACCGATTCGATGGATTCAACACGCGCCCTCGCGTGGTCGGTCACCAGCGCGATCAGGTCCTTCAGCTTCATGATCCCGCCCTCGCGGGTCTTGAAGGGCTTGCCGTCCTTTCCGTTCATCGTCCCGAAACCGTCGTGCTCCAGGCGCGTCGATTCCGGCGCTACGCCCGTCTTGTAGGAAGCCTTGAAGACCTGCTTGAAATGCTGCTGCTGCCGATTGTCGACCACGTATAGAATGAGGTCCGGCCTGAATTGCTCCACGCGCTGGTCGATGGTCGCCAGGTCGGTCGTGCCGTAGAGAACCGCGCCATCGGTCTTTTCCAACATCAGCGGCGGGATCTCTTCCCGGTCGCCGGGGTCGCCGACTGCCACGACCAGGGCCCCCCGGCTTTCCCGGGCGTACCCTTCTTGCTTGAGGCGCGCGATCAGGCCGCGAACGCGGTCCTGGGTATCGCTCTCACCGAGCCACAGGTCGAACCGGATATTCAGTTGCTCGTAGCTCTGCCGGAGATCATCGACGGACACATCCCGGAAGTGCTGCCACAGTGCGCGGTAGCCCGGTCGGCCGGCCTGGAGATCCACGGTGGCCTGACGTGCCCTTTCGGCGAACTCCAAATCCTCTTTCTGCCGTTCTGCGGCTTTCGGGTAGATCTCTTCCAGGTCGGCGATATTCACCGGGGGATCAGTGGGATAGGGCCCGGTACAGGCATCGTCGAAATACGGAAGGTCCGGGCGCCTTTCTTCCAACTCGGCGATGATGAGGCCCATCTGCAGTCCCCAGTCTCCCAGGTGCACGTCCCCGATCACCTCGTGGCCCACGTAACGGCAGATCCGCACGATGCTCTCGCCTATGATGGCCGCCCGGAGATGACCCACGTGCAGCGGCTTGGCCACGTTGGGGCCCCCGTAATCGACCATGATCCGCAAGGGACGCGCTACCGCTTCGCATCCAAGCCGGTCGTCATCATGCACCTCCTGGACGTGACGCGCGATGTATTCGTCGGTCAGTACGATGTTTATGAACCCCGGTCCGGCCAGACTCAGTTTCCGGACTACCTCGGGCGCCCTGATCGTATCGACCACGTTCTGCGCGATCTCGCGCGGGTTGGTCCGGTACCGATTGGCCGCCGCGAGCGCCCCGTTGCACTGGAACTGGCACAGGTCCGGCCGGTCGGAAACCCGCACATCGCCGTAGCTGCGATCATAGCCTGCCGATTCGAAGGCGTCCGCGAATACGACCGTAAGTTTGTCCGCCAGTGATCCCACGGTTTTCCCTTCAGGATGGATTGCCGTAAATGGTGACCACCAATTGCCGGGCGCCGCCGTGGTCGCGGTGTTCGCAGAGATAGATGCCCTGCCAGATGCCCAGGTTCAGCCGGCCGCCGGTGATCGGAATGGACACGCTGCTTCCCATCATCGAAGCCTTGATGTGCGCGGGCATGTCGTCCGGCCCCTCCTCGTCATGTCGGTAATACGGCTGGTCCTCCGGAACGAGGACGTTCATGTGGCGCTCGAAATCGCCCCTGACGTCCGGCGCCGCGTTCTCATTGATGGTCAGCGAAGCGGAGGTGTGGCAGATGAAGACATGGGCGATGCCGACCTCGATACCGGCCAGTTCGCGGACCTGCCCGGTGATTTCATCCGTGACCAGGTGGAAGCCCCGTGGCCTGGCAGAAAGCGTGATCTGTTTCTGGATCCACTGCATCAGAGTACGTACCGCTTCAGGAAGCGATCCACGTCATCGTAGAAGGCGACGATCGTCTCCGCCTTGCGCCAGCCATGCCCCTCCCCTTCGTACAACCGGTAGATGTGCGGCACCTTGTTCCGCTGGAGGACTTCGACGATCGATTCGGCCTGGTCCGGCGGAACCACCTTGTCCTCGCTGCCCTGGAATATGGCGACCGGGTCGCGGATTCCGTCCGCGTGGAAGAGCGGCGACCAGGCCTGGTACCGGTCGCTGTGCTCGGGGAGCGTCCCCACCATCAGGTCCAGGTATTTCGCCTCGAATTTGTGGGTGTCCGTGGCCAGGCCGAAGAGATTGGTCACGCCGTACAGGCACAGGCCGGCCCGGAAAACACCGGGATGATGGGCAAGCACGTTCAGTACGGTAAACCCGCCCGCGCTGCCGCCCTTGATGACCA